>JAKPAQ010000467.1 GCA_029779385.1 Actinomycetes bacterium
GGCGAGCACCGAACACAGCACCGCCGCCCGACTAGTCAGGTCATACCTGGCTGCCGTGGCCGGGGTCTGAGCTAACGCCTTGAAGGCGCCGGCGGCCGGCGAACTCATGTTCATGACGTTAGTTCATCGCGCAGTTCTGGCGCGGTTATTGGCCGTGGTGTCGTGTCGATCAGTCGCGGCCGTGTCGGTGGGGTCTCATCGACCTTCAGGTCGTGCAAACGCCGGGCGCTGACCAGCAGGCGACTTTCCACCGACCCGACAGTGTCGTTGTATGACTGCACGGCGCGCCCAAGCGAACTGCCGAGCCTGTCGATGTGGCCGGTGACGGTGCCGAGGCGTTCATAGAGTTCGCGGGCCACCTGATGGATTTCGCGGGCGTTCTCGGCGAGGGCGTCTTGGGTCCAACCGTGGGCGACGGTGCGCAGCAGCGCAATCAACGTGGTCGGCGATGCCAAGATCACCCTGCGCCCGGCCGCATGCTCGAGCAGACCAGAATCGGCTTCGAGCGCGGCGGCCAGGAACGACTCGCCGGGCACAAACAAGATCACGAACTCTGGTGTCGAATCGAACTGGCGCCAGTACGCCTTGGCCGCCAACTGGTCGACGTGACCGCGAAGTTGGCGGGCGTGCCGCTGCAGATGGGCGGCCTGTTCGGCGCGTTCTGCCTCGGTCGTGGTGGCCGAGGCGGTCGCGTCAAGGAATGCGTCGAGCGGCACTTTTGAATCGAGCACGATGCTGCGCCCGCCGGCCAACCGAATGACCATGTCGGGCCGAAGTGAGCCGTCGTCGGTGGTCACTTGAGTATTGAAGTCGCAGTGTTCGGTCAGGCCCGCGAGTTCGACGGTGCGCTGCAGGTGCAGTTCTCCCCAGCGGCCACGCACTTCGGGGCGGCGTAGCGCGTTCGCCAGCGAGGCGGTTTCGACCCGAAGCGACTCGCTGGTGGTGCGCACCGATTCGACCTGTTCGCGCAGTTGGGCGTGCCACTGGATCCGGCTGGACTCGAGGTCACGCAACCGGCTATCGAACCGGTCGAGACTTTCGCGCACTGGTTCGACCGCGCGGGCGGTCGCCGCGCCGGCCAAATCGAACTCCTCGGCGGTCGCCGGACGATTTCTGGCGCCCACCAGGTAGCCGAGTAGACCGGCGAGCCCGGCCACCAACACCGAAACGATGATGAACGCTAATGCTGTCGAAGTTCCCATCTGGCGAGCGTGCCAGTTGGCTCCGACAGTTTTAGCGCAGCGCTTCGGGGAAGTGGGTAGCGCGCAACACAGATCGGGCGGAGCCTGAGCCAGTTGGCCCAAACTCCGCCCGACTTTAGGGGGATCTAATCGACTACGGCATCAGCCAAAGCAGGCCACAGTTCGATGTTGCCGACTTGCCGGCCATCCGGTCCATCAGCCAGTTGTGCGACGAAGGCAAGTTCGTCACGGCCGGGCCGAGGTGGTTGAGGCCGGTGCCGAAGGAACCGATTGGCTGGATCACTGGAACGTAATCAACCTTGACGCCCTTGCCACACCAGTCCTTGGCCAACTGCTTGACCTGACCGTGATCGACCAAGTCGTCCTGGGTGCCGGTCAAGACCTGCACCGGAATCGACGGCTTCAGGTTGCCGATGCGCTGGTCGTTGACTGCCTTGAGCAAAAGCGGCTCGCTCTTGACGGTCTCGTAGGCGGACTTGCCGTCCTTGGTCCACTTGGAGGTCTTCGTGAAGCCGAACGACGTCAGCGTGCTGCCGATGCACTGGGTCTTGGCCTTCTCCAGCGCGTCGCGGCCCTTTTGGTTGACCTTCGAATCCAGCAGCGGGTGCGCTTCGGGGTAGTACGCCATCAGGCCGTTGATTGCGTAGGCGATAACGCCGACCAGGCCGGCGCCGTCCGCGGACTTGGTGACCTCGAGCAGGTTGGCCGGGGGAGCGCCAACGTAGGAGCCCTTGATGTTCAGTTCGGGAGCGTACGACGGGGCCAGTTCGGCGGCCGCGCCGGCAGCGCCGCCACCTTGGGAGTAGCCGTACAGGCCGATCGGTGCGCTGGTGCTGATCGAGTTGCCAGGCATACTGATCGCGGCCCGTGCGGCGTCGAGCAGCGAGTGGCCCATGTCTTCGCGGTTCGTGTAGGTGGCGACCCGGTCAGTCGTACCCATGCCGACGAAGTCGGTCATGACGACGTTCACGCCACGGTTGAGGAAGTCATAGATGTTGAGGACTTCGTAACCGATGCCGAACTCGCCATTTTCAATGTGGATCAGGCTTTCGAGCGACTTGCTCGGGGCGCAAGAGTCGCCCTGACCCTGGGTGCCGGGGCCAAACGCAACCAGCGGACGCTCGCCCTTGCCGGTCCACTTCTTAGTCGACGCGATGTAGGCGCCGGTGACCGCGACGGGCACGCCGAGTTGGTCGGTGGACTTGTACATGATTCGGGTGGCCTTGCCGGGG
The DNA here is from genome assembly GCA_029779385.1 of Actinomycetes bacterium. The sequence continues at coordinate 2,435 of JAKPAQ010000467.1, forward strand.
ATGGTCGAAGCGCCACCGGGCAGGTTGAGGTTTAGTGCGAGCTTCATTGGCTCGGTGCGAAGGACAGTGCCGTTGCCGCTAGGCAGGTCTGCCGGCGGGTCGTAGAACGTGGCTGCCGATGCCGGGGTGGCCGAGAAAACACCGATGGCGAGGGTCGTTGCTGCCGTGACGGCGGCAAACTTTGAAAAGCGATTCACATGAACCTCAAGGGTGAAAATGCGCGCCCCTGTGACGCGGCTCACAACTTGTAACACTCCGTGACACTGAAGATGTCAAATACGTTGTCTCGAATCATGGATAAGGCTCTGGGACCTCGCCAAGCGCGCGCAAGTAGGCTCTTGCCCTGTGGCTCTATCCATCGGAATTGTCGGCCTGCCCAACGCAGGAAAGTCGACCCTCTTCAACGCCCTGACCAAGAACGACGTCCTCGCGGCGAACTACCCGTTCGCGACTATCGAACCGAACGTCGGCGTTGTCGGCGTGCCCGACCCGCGTTTGGAGAAGCTGGCCGAGGTGTTCGGTTCGGAGCGGATCTTGCCCGCCACGGTCGAGTTCGTCGACATTGCAGGCATCGTGCGCGGTGCGTCCGAGGGCGAGGGGATGGGCAACAAGTTCTTGTCCCACATCCGCGACTCCGATGCGATCTGCCAGGTGACGCGGGTGTTCCGTGACGAGGACGTCACCCACGTCGACGGCGAAGTGAACCCCAGAAGCGACATCGAGACGATCTCGATCGAACTGATTCTCGCCGACCTGCAGACGGTCGATAAGGCGCTGCCGCGACTGGAAAAGGAGTCGCGGAAGGACAAGTCGCTGGTGCCGCAGTTCGAAGCGGCCAAGCAGGCCAAAGAAGTGCTCGAGGACGGCAAGGGTGTGCTGAACGCGGGGCTGGATTTGGCTGACTTGCGCGACCTGCACTTGTTGACCGCCAAGCGGTTCTTGTTCGTGTTCAACTGCGACAGCGACGAGTTGAACGACGAGGACCTGAAGGCCAAGATGCGCGAGCTGGTCGCCCCGGCCGAGGCAGTTTTCCTCGACGCTAAGAGCGAGGCCGAACTGGTCGAATTGGGCGACGACGAAGAGGCCGAGCAGATGCGCGCCGAGATGCTCGCCGACCTTGGCATCACCGAGCCGGGCCTGGACCAGTTGGCGCGGGTCGGCTTCGACACCCTCGGTTTGCAGACTTACCTGACGGCCGGGCCGAAGGAAGCGCGCGCTTGGACGATCAAGAAGGGTGCGACCGCTCCGGAGGCAGCCGGCGTGATCCACACCGACTTCCAGAAGGGCTTCATCAAGGCCGAGATCGTCTCCTTCGACGACCTAATCGCGGCCGGTTCGATGAACGACGCCAAAGCCGCCGGCAAGGTCCGGATGGAAGGCAAGGACTACGTCATGGCCGACGGCGATGTGGTGGAATTTAGATTTAACGTATAGCGTTATTGACGTTCTCCGTTATATACTCGGCGCGTGATCAGATCGTTCGGGAGCAAGGACACCGAGCGCATCTGGCGCGAGCAGTACGTCAAGGGTGTTGATCGAACCGTGCAGCGTGCAACGCTGCGCAAACTTGAGTTGATCCATGCGGCGAAGGATGTCGACGACCTGCGGATCCCGCCGGGCAACCGGCTGGAAAAGCTGGTCGGAGATCGTCTCGGTCAGCGCAGCATCCGGGTGAATGCCCAGTGGCGGATCTGCTTCGTCTGGAGAAATGGAGGTGCGGAAGATGTCGAACTCATCGACTACCACTGATGCCGACCTGATCGAGCCGATCCATCCAGGGGAGATCCTGATGGAGGACTTCATCGAGGGCTTCGGCATCACGCAGAACAAGCTCGCGGTATCGATCGGTGTGCCGCCGCGGCGGATCAACGAGATCGTGCATGGCAAGCGGGGGATCACTGCGGATACTGCGATCCGACTGGCCCGGTACTTCGGGACATCCGAGGAGCTCTGGATGAGCCTCCAGGCGAACTATGAACTGCGAATCGAGCGTCGTGCACTGAGCGACAAGGTCGCTGCGATCACGCCGCTGGAAGTGGCATGACTGCGTCTCATCGCACCACAACGGTGCGCACGCGTTCGGGGGATTTGGAGGACATACCTGCATTGCTCGAGTTCTGGGCAGCGGCCAGGGGGTCGGTCGGCTACTCGTCCGAGCTGTAGAAGAACATCTGAGGGAGTTGGGCGCGATCCGTTTCGACGCGATGGTCCTCTCGGGAAACACTCTCGGGGAGGCGGCGTGGGAGGCGCTGGGCTATCGGTCGCAAGAGGAATGGGCTCGTTGGGTCCGCTTCGCTTGAGCCGATCGCCGCAGGCCAGTGCGCACTGCGGCAGGCCTGAGTCAGATGTCCGTACCTACCGGAACTCGGTGGAGTTCAGATTTAACGTCTAGCGTTAT
>JAKPAQ010000495.1 GCA_029779385.1 Actinomycetes bacterium
CGCGACGTACGAACAGGAAACCGCTGACAAGCATCACTGCAAACAGGACGCCCACAGTGATCGTGATGCCTTGGGGCAACAACACAATTCCGAGAACCAAACTCGAGATCATGATGACGCTGAGCGTGCCGCCTTGGTGGTCCACGGGCTCGTTGTGTTCTGCGGCGGACTTCGGTAACACGACGAACCCCAAGACCAAGACCACGACTGCAAGCGGAACGGTGATGAGGAAGACCGAACCCCACCAATAGTTTCCGAGTAGCCAGCCACCCAAGATCGGACCGAGCACGGAGGCACCTGTGCCGATTCCGGTCCAAAGCGCGATAGCGGCGGTGAGCTTCTTGCCGCGCCACAGCGCAGTGATCATCGACAGCGTCGTGGGATACAACATGCCGCCTGACACACCAACTGCGATTTGTGCGCCGATCAGGAAAACGGCCGTCGGCGACCAGGCGGACATCAGCGAAAACGGGACACAGAGGAACGCTCCGAGCAACAGCATTCGCTTGCGACCGTATCGGTCACCAACCGCACCGAGGTACAGAACCGTCGCCGCAATCCCTAGTTGGTATGCGTCGGTAATACCCGTGAGTTGAGTGTCGGTCGCGTTGAGAGCTGAACCAATCGAGGGAAGTGCCACGTTGGAAATCGAGGTGTTGATGTTCGCCACCATCGCGCCGAGAATCAACGTCGTCAGGATAATTCCGGCCTTTGCGGGCGCAGCTCCCAACGCGGACGGAGCGGCCGCACCAGTGGTCGTAGACACCTCAACATCGTGTCAGCTAGCGTCCCGCAACTCGCGTTCACCGGCACTTTCGCGGGTTCGGTTGCGCCTACGTTCAGGACTAGCATTGATGTATGACGAAGAAGAAGTGGTCTGAACTCACCTCGCGCCAACAGACTCTTGTGCTGGTGGGGGCGAGCATCGAATTGGCACTGACCGCGACAAGCCTCATTGACCTGGCAAAACGGCCCGCGGAGCAAATCCGCGGGCCGAAGCCAGTGTGGTTCGCAGGGGTGTTCATCCAGCCAATCGGCCCGATTGCCTACCTCACGATCGGCATCAGGCGGTAGCTGAACCACCCCTGATTGTTAAACGCCCTTGTAGATGGCGGCGGCGTAAATTGACTTGCTGGCAACAACAGCGCCGGTGGCGGCATCGGTCAGCGTGATCTTCGCGATGTACGACGTATTGGCCTTCACACCGAACACTGTGAACTTGCCGCTCAACGCTGCGGCCGGATCATCGTATGCAACCTGGGAGGGATCCGCTGTCAGGTAGAGGCGAGCATCCACCGTGACCGTTTGGTTCTGGTTACAGGGC
>JAKPAQ010000523.1 GCA_029779385.1 Actinomycetes bacterium
CGGTTTGGCCCAAACGGGCACCGGCAAGACCGCTGCGTTTGCGCTGCCGATGGTTCAGCGACTCGATCCGTCCGTGCGGGCGGTCCAGGCGCTGGTGCTTGCGCCCACTCGTGAATTGGCACTGCAGGTCAGCGAAGCGATCAGTCGTTATGCCGCAGGCACGAAGTTGATGGTGTTGCCGGTTTATGGTGGCCAGAATTATGGCGCGCAGTTGACTGGTTTGAAGCGCGGCGCCCAGGTCGTGGTCGGCACGCCAGGTCGAATCATCGACCACCTCGATCGCGGCTCACTCGATCTGTCGAGTCTAGAAATGCTCGTCTTGGATGAAGCCGACGAGATGCTCAACATGGGCTTCGCCGAGGACGTCGAACGCATCCTCGCCGACACCCCCGAATACAAGCAGGTGGCGCTGTTCTCGGCGACGATGCCCGGGACAATCCGCCGACTCGCCAAGCGGTACCTGCACGATCCGGCCGATATCTCGACACCTCAGGCAACTAGGACGACCACGACTGTTCGCCAGCGTTGGATGCCGGTTTCGCACCACAACAAACTCGATGCGCTAACACGGGTGCTCGAGGTTGAGCAGGGCGACGCGATGATCATCTTCGTGCGCACCAAGCAGGGCACCGAAGACCTCGCCGAAAAGTTGCGAGCACGTGGGTATTCGGTCGCTGCCCTCAACGGCGATCTGGCTCAGACGCAACGCGAGCGCACCGTCTCTGCACTCAAGAGCGGCAAGATCGACATTGTGGTGGCCACCGATGTGGCCGCGCGCGGCTTGGACGTCGAGCGGATCACCCATGTGGTGAACTACGACATTCCGCACGACCCGGAGGCCTACGTTCACCGAATTGGCCGCACCGGCCGCGCCGGCCGCGCCGGCGACGCGATCGTGTTCGTCACCCCGCGGGAGCGGCGCATGCTGGAGTCGCTGTCGCGGGTTTCGGGCCGCGATATCGAACAAATGTCGGTGCCCACACCAGACGAGGTGAACAGCCGCCGCAAGGACCGGTTTGCGGCGTCAATCACAACTGCGATGGCAGATCCGCAGGTCGAGTTGTACCGGTCGCTCGTGGAGCAGTACGCCGCCGAGCACGAAGTCGACATGACTGAGGTCGCGGCTGCACTTGCGGCGATGAGCCAAGACGACAAGGCGTTCTTCCTGCAGCCCGACCCGCCGGCCAGCGAGCGGCCGCGCCGTGAGCCCCGCGAACCGCGCGAGCGCAACTCCCATCAGGGCGATGAGTCGATGGCCACCTACCGGCTCGCAGTCGGTCGCCGGCACAAGATCCGCCCGGCGATGGTTGTTGGTGCGTTGGCCAACGAAGGCGGGCTCAAGCGCTCTGACTTCGGCAAAATCACCATCGGCGTCGACCACACCTTGGTCGATTTGCCGGCGGACTTGCCCGACGAGGTCTTCGAGCACCTTGCCCAGACCAGAATCTCGGGCAAGCTAATCGAAATTCGCTCCGATGGTGGTCGCCCCGGCGGAAGTCGTCCGCGCGGGCCGAAGCGGTCGGACAGGTCGACGGACTCGAGGTCTCGTTCGGCCAAGCCAAGCTATGGCAAGCCCAGTTCAGGCAAGTCCAGTTCAGGAAAGCCCAAGTCGGCGAAGTCCGCGGCGCCGAAGTCGTCGAAACCGGACCGCAAACCACGCCACAAGAAGTGATGCCGGATTGGGGCCCGAGAATTTAGGAAAGCTGGGCCCTAATTAGCACTGGATGGTGATCTGTTGGAAGCGGTGCCTTCCAGCGGCCACCAGCCATTTCGCCGGCGTTCATCCACAGGTGCACCCGCGTCTTCGTCGGTCGGACCCAGATTTTGTCGACATGGTCGCCCCAAGTGACACCGATCTTGGGCAATGTCGCCCATGAGGGATTGGCGCTGTTGAAATGCTGGTTGATTAGCAGTCGAGCCTGTTCGTATGAGTCGTAGAAGCCATTTTGCTGCATCACGGCATCGAGTTGGCTATTTCCTGCGCGGCTGCGGTTCGTGTTGAAATCACCGATCAGGGCGGTCGGGATTGATTGCTTCTCCAATCCCCACCAGTTGAGTTGAGCGTCGAGGGTATTTAAGTTCGACTGGGTCTGCGCAGCTCGATCGGCTGCTCTCGATTTTCCGTCGTCAACCAACAAATGGAAAGCCAGGAACAGGACTACTTGGCCGCTTGCCTTATGGCGGAGCAATGCCCACGGAACCTGCTTGGCTCGGGAGTAGGACAGCGTCCCGTCGACCGGCAAGACGCACGGGTCGATGACTTCTTCTTCGTTCGTCTGCAGGTTGATCGTGGTTGGGCATTCATCGGAGGTTTGCTCCGGTGCCAACTCCTGCGTTACCTGCTCAAAAACCGACTCTCGATAGAAAATCCGATTGTCTTTCCCGCCGGCGGTCTCGAGGTAGCCTGGAATCTCGGCATTTTTCCACTGCGATGCTTCCTGGACGGCCAGAACATCAGGTTGCAGTCGGTTGATCTGGGCCACAACTAGGGGCATCCGAGTTGTCCAGCTGCTGCACGCGTTGCTGCAGACGTTGTAGGTCATCATCGAAATCACTGGCGAGGTGGCCGCGGGGAGTTGCGGAGAGTCCAGTGGCGTTATCCGAGCGACCCTTGCCGAGCGCGGGCCAGGTCGGGAGCGATTCACGGCGCGGACTTGGAACCAGACCTGTCGGTTCCGTGACAGTTTCGAAATTGTGGCCGAAGTGCCGCGTACGGTCGTGGCCGGTTTGCGGGCCTTCAACACTCCGGCGGCAGTGCTGGATACGAAAACCTGGTATTTGGTCGCTTTGCGGGCTTTGGGCCAAGCGATTGTTGCCTTGGCGTAGTTGCGGCCACCAGAAACATAGGTTGACGTTCCAACGATGGAAACGAGGCCGACTTTGGCTGGCTTTGCTGCTGCCTCAGCAGGCGCGGCGAACAGAGCTGTGGTTACGACGGCGACTAGGGAAGTGGCCAATAGGCGTAGGCGCATGGACGGTAGCCTACTGCTCAATAGTCACATCCGTCACCTAAATCTTGATAGCTGGACCCGGGCGGGACTCAAGATTCCGTTGAAGAGACGGCCGAGGTGGCGATCGAGACTGGCACCTCGACGACCTCAGAAATTGCTGTCTTTTCGTCGGTTTTGGGTTTCAGTATGACCGTCGCGCCGATCATATTGTGGTCCGAAAGCCACTTGCCGACGTAAGTGGTTCCCGAAAGGTTCGCCCATTGGCGCCAACTCGGGACTGACCACTGCTCGGATACATAGATGTGGTCGACGTGGTCTGCGGACATGATCGCCCTATTGCCCTTACGGCTGCCGGTGTTCACCTGGGCGTTCGTCTTGTCCGAGGCGACCTCAACAGTGTCGCGGTAGTCGGCTCCGCGAACGATCGGGCCGACGGTGTCAGCGCGACGATGAGTGCCAGAGTTGAAATCACCGGCCATCACCACTGGATCCTTGACGGAATTCACCGAGGCTAGGCGACTGAGCAGGGTACGCATCTGGGAAGCGCGCGGGCCGTTCTTGTTGTTGCCGGTCAGTAGGTGGACGCTCAGGACTACGAAAGTCTGCTCGGTTTCTTTGTCTTGAAGCCGCGCCCACGCTGCCCAGCGGCCGTTGCCAATTGGCCAGCGCCCGCCGGCTAATTGGTTGTATTTCTTCGATGAGTAGAAGATGTAGCGGGAGTTTCCGCCGCCTTCGGCGGGCACAAGCCCCAAGGGGCCGCCACTGAAAGCGCTCTTTGTGGTGCCGCCGACACGCTTGCCGCCGGCCTCCTGGAGGGTCATTACGTCGACGCCGGAGGCATGGACTTGAGCGGCCTGGCCGCCTACTCGTCCGCCGAAACCGGAGCATGCTTCTGAACAAATGTTCCAAGACCCGACTGTCACCTGGGTGGCGGCCGGAGGTGTCGTGATTTTGGTGGCCGGACCGAATTCGCTGACCCCCGCCTCGCCAACGGCGCGAACTCGAACCCAATAAGTCGAGTCGGGTTTGAGTTGGTCAGTTGCAAATGAGGTGCCGCTAACAGTCAAGCGTTGCGCTTGGGCCGGAAGCTCTTCTTTGCTATTTGATACTGCGATGTCATAGGTGGTGGCGTATTCGGCGGCCGGCCAGTGCACGACGGCCCCGTCGGCGACAACGGCCTTGACTTTAGGTTTCTCCGGGGTGGCCGGCAGCAAATTCAATGAGCCTTCGACCTTGACCTCTGCGGACTGGTCGTCGAGCGCCTCGACTCGGAAGTTCACGCGCCCTTTGGGGTCAGCTGCTGTCGGTGCGGCGATCACTGCGCTCGGGCCGGTGGTAATGATGGTTTCAGCCGGCGATTCAAGGTCGTCGCCGAGGGTAACTCGATACTTTTTCCCGTTGCCCACCCAAGCTAGGGAGACTTCCTGGGCGGTAACTCCCACCGACTTGATTTTCAAGTACGGGGTTTCAACTCCGGCCAAGGCAACAACCGGTCCGCGACCCTCGCGATCGGTAGTTACGGCCATCACGCCGGCGCAGGTAGTCAGCACAAGTCCAGCGCCGAGCAGGCGCCAAGATTTGCGGGGACTGGTCACGGCCAAATACTACCCGGTAACTAAGGCAATCAAAGCCGAGTCGTTGAATCGTCTCGCTAAGTAGTACGCGGTTGAGACATGTCTACTGCGTCACACCTGCTTGCAAATGCTAACTATTGCAAGCACACTTGAGGCATGGGAAAGTTGGGCATGCCGGCCGCAGTGGGAACACTGGGCGACTACCTGCGTGAACAACGGACCCAAGCGCATATGTCATTGCGACAGTTGGCTGACCTTGCGGATGTCTCGAACCCGTACCTCAGTCAGATCGAGCGGGGCTTGCGCAAACCGTCCGCAGAAGTGCTTCAGCAGATCGCCAAAGCACTTCGAATCTCGGCCGAGTCGCTCTACGTTCGAGCCGGCATCTTAGATGTCGACTCAGGTGGAATGCCGGTCGTAGAGGACGCCATTGACCGCGACCCGCGGTTGACCGCACGTCAGAAGGCGGCGCTGCGGGATATCTACCGTTCGTTTGTCGAAACCGCTGACCCTGAGGAGAAATCATGAGCATCACCGACACAATCAACGCCCAACTTAAGTCACTTTTGGACGACATCTTGGCCCTTCCGGCATCCGTGAAGAGCTTCGATGTGGCAGGCCTGCAGAAAAAGGCCGAGGATTTGACCCAGACCGCTCTTGGCTCGGCCACGGCCGCCTACTCGGACTTGGTTAAGAAGAGCGACGATCTCGTCACGCTGGCCAAGGGCCTGACTGTTGACGACGTCAAGGTCGCCGCTGAAGAGTTCGCTGCCCGCGCCGAGGGATTCGTCTCGGAGCTTCGCGGCAAGGTTGAAGACGTCAAGGTCGACAACCTCAAGTCGGCCGTTGACGACTTCAAGGAAAAGGCCGACAGCTTGGTTGACGACCTTAAGGACAAGGCCGATGAGATCATCGACGAACTCACCGCCAAGGCTGAGGACCTGACCGGCAAGGCCAGCGAGGCTGTTGAAGAGGCGGCAGGTGCGGCAACTGCGGCGGCGGCATCGTTCGCTAACTCCGCGAAGATCCGCGAAGCCACCAAGACGACGAAGAAGGCGCCGGCTAACGCTGCCGCGAAGAAGGCCGCTCCGGCTAAGAAGGCGCCGGCTAAGGCCGCTGCCAAGAAGGCTGCGCCGGCTAAGACTGCAGCGAAGAAGGCTGCGCCGGCTAAGACTGCAGCGAAGAAGGCCGCTCCGGCTAAGACTGCAGCGAAGAAGGCCGCTCCGGCGAAGAAGGCAACCGACGCCTGATTTGCTAAACCGAACACAGAAGTACGACGGGCACCACGCGCAAGTGGTGCCCGTCGTAGTGTTCTGACATGTCAATGTTGTTGCCGGTGCTTTGGTGGCCGCTATTTGCTGCCAAGATTTTTGCCCTAATCGATTGCATCGGCCGAAAGCCATACGACTTCGAAATGGCGGACACGCTGCAGAAAAAGGTCTGGCTGGTGATCTTGTCGGTGAGCGTCGCCGCGGATTTGCTCTACTTCCAGCAGCCATTGGGGTTGCTCTCGTTACTGGGCACTTTGGCGGCGTTGACCTACCTGGCGCAGTTGCGCGGCTCGGACTACTGAGCGCGGTGAATGCGGCGCTCGTGCGACGAAACGCCGCTCATGTGCCACGCAATACTCGATACCGGACGCGGAAGTCTCGTGTCCTCGCTGGCATTCGCCCGCGGGGCAGCACAAAGGCCGGTGTCGCATGCGACACCGGCCTTTGTGGGTTGAACTACTTGCGGCCGCGGGCCAAGCGTGCGCGCTCGCCCTGGTCGAGGTTCACCTTGCGGATGCGAACGGCCGTCGGGGTGACCTCGACGCACTCGTCCTCGCGGCAGAACTCGAGCGACTGCTCAAGGCTCAGCTTGCGCGGCGGGATGACCTTCTCGAAGTTGTCCGAGGTGGCCGAGCGGATGTTGGTCTGCTTCTTCTCCTTGGTGATGTTGACGTCCATGTCGTCATCACGGGAGTTTTCGCCAACGATCATGCCTTCGTAAACCTCGGTGGCCGGATCAACGAACAAGGTGCCGCGCTCTTGCAGGTTGGTCATCGCGAACGAGGTGACCGCGCCAGCGCGGTCGGCCACCAGCGAGCCGGACGGGCGGGTCGAGATTTCGCCGAACCAAGGCTCGTAGCCGTCGAAAACGTGGTGGGCGATGCCGGTGCCGCGGGTTTCGGTGAGGAACTCGGTGCGGAAACCGATCAAGCCGCGAGACGGGACCAAGAACTCCATCCGGACCCAGCCGGTGCCGTGGTTGATCATCTGTTCCATCCGGCCCTTGCGGACGGCCAGTAACTGAGTGATCGTGCCGAGGTATTCCTCGGGGGTGTCGATGGTGAGGCGTTCGGTCGGCTCGTGGGTCTTGCCGTCGACCTGCTTGGTAACAACCTGCGGCTTACCGACGGTCAGTTCGTAGCCTTCACGACGCATCTGCTCAACCAAGATGGCCAAGGCCAGTTCGCCACGGCCCTGAACTTCCCAGGCGTCCGGGCGATCGGTTGGCAGAACCCTGATCGAGACGTTGCCGATCAGTTCACTGTCGAGGCGGTCCTTGACTAGGCGCGCGGTGACCTTCGTGCCCTTTTCACGACCGGCCAGCGGCGAGGTGTTGGTGCCAATAGTCATCGAGATGGCCGGCTCGTCGACGTGGATCAGCGGCAGCGCAATCGGGTTCTCTGGATCGGCGAGCGTCTCGCCAATCATGATGTCGCTGATGCCGGCGATGGCGACAATGTCACCGGGGCCAGCGGACTCGCCGGGCTTGCGCTCGAGGGCTTCGGTGACCAACAGTTCGGTGACCTTGACGTTTTGGCTCGAGCCGTCGCGCTTGATCCAAGTGACCGTCTGGCCCTTCTTGAGGATTCCTTCTTTTACTCGGACGAGGGCCAAGCGGCCCAAGAACGGCGAGGAGTCAAGGTTGGTGACGTGAGCCTGCAATGGCGCGCCCTCGGTGAACTCGGGGGCCGGCACGTGCTCCATGATCGTCTGGAACAGTGGAATCAGGTTGTCGTTGTCTGGCAGGCCGCCGTCGGCAGGCTGCTCGAGCGAGGCTCGGCCAGCCTTGGCTGAGGCGTAGACGACCGGGAAGTCCAGGGCGTTCTCGTCGGCGTCGTCAGGCAGCAAGTCCATGAACAAGTCGTAGGTCTCTTCGACAACCTCACTGATGCGAGCATCGGGCCGGTCGACCTTGTTTACCACCAAGATGACCGGCATTTTCGCGGTGAGCGCCTTGCGCAGGACGAACCTCGTCTGCGGCAGCGGGCCCTCGGAGGCGTCAACGAGTAGGACGACCGCGTCGACCATCGACAAACCGCGCTCGACCTCCCCGCCGAAGTCGGCGTGGCCGGGGGTGTCGATGATGTTGATCGTGACGGTCTTGCCGTCGATGTCCTCGGTGCCGGGTCCGGAGTAGTGGACGGCGGTGTTCTTCGCGAGGATCGTGATGCCCTTTTCGCGTTCGAGGTCACCCGAATCCATTACTCGTTCGGTAACAGCCTGATGTTCGGCGTATGCGCCTTGCTGCTGGAGCATGGCGTCGACGAGAGTGGTCTTGCCGTGGTCAACGTGGGCGACGATGGCGACATTTCGCAGATCTGAGCGTGTGGGCACTCGCCCAATCTTACGGCAGGAATACCAGTGCTTTGACCAGCACTCGCAGATAGCCCGCAATTGCGCAATAGTTGCGCAAGCGTTAGTATCTTCGAGTGCCTGTTGACCGAGCTCTTGACGCCATCGAAGGATTGATGGGTCGCGTCTTCGCTTCGGCCGAGTCAGAAGCCTACGAGGTGTTCCTCGAGGTGAATCTTTCTTTCTCCCAAGCTCGGATGCTGTTCATGCTTGGCATCAGCGAAGCACCACTGCCAATCAGCGAAATTGCTGAGCGGATCAGAATCTCGGCCGCAAGCGCAGGCCGAAATGTCGACCAATTAGTCAAACTCGGGCTCGCCTCACGGACCGAAGACGACGCAGATCGACGAGTAAAGCTCGTTGCCCTCACCGAAAAAGGCAGGCAACTTGCTTGGGCGCACCACGAAGCAAAGCGCGATGCGGTGCGGTCCCTACTGCAAGACCTCTCCACCGAAGAATGCGACCTCATCGCCGAAGCACTGGCGCCACTGTCGTGCCAACTACCTAAGCATCAGAAGGAAAACCCAAATGGCTGAAAGCACCCCGGCACCGCTGCCGGAGTACTCCGACAAGATTGACGCGAGCGTTCTAAAAATCGCTGGCGTTGTCGTGCTCGGATCAATCATGTCGATCCTCGACATCACCGTGGTCAACGTCGCGTTGCCGACGTTCCAAACCGAACTGAACGTCGAGCACTACTCGACCGTCGCCTGGACGGTCACCGCCTACACGCTGGCGCTGGCCGCAGTAATCCCAGTGACCGGTTGGGCCGCAGACCGGTTCGGCACAAAACGGCTCTACATGGTCGCGCTCGCGTTGTTCACGGCAGGCTCAGTGCTGTGCGCCGCCGCCTGGAGCATCGAATCGCTGATCTCGTTCCGAGTCATCCAAGGCTTGGGCGGCGGCATGCTGATGCCACTCGGCATGACGATCATGACGAAGGCCGCCGGTCCAGAACGAATGGGCCGACTAATGGCGATCTTGGGCGTGCCGATGCTGCTCGGTCCGATCATGGGCCCGATCCTCGGTGGCTACCTCATCGACAATGCGTCGTGGCACTGGATCTTCCTAATCAACCTGCCGCTAGGCCTTGGTGCTCTTGTCTACGCGTTCTTCGTTTTGCCTGGCGACAAGCCACAGCCAAGTGAAAGTTTCGACTTCATCGGCATGGCAATGATGAGCCCAGGTCTGGCGCTGTTCCTCTACGGCGTGTCCTCGATCCCCGAAGCTGGCGGAATGAGCGAGCCAAAGGTTTGGGCAACTATGTTGGTTGGCGGGCTTTTGGTCCTCGGCTTCGTGTTCTACAGCTTCAAGCCCAAGCACCCACTACTGGACCTGCGGCTTTTCAAGAACTACAACCTTTCAATCGCCACCCTCACGATGTTTCTGTTCGCGGCCGCTTTCTTTGGCGGACTACTTCTCGTGCCGACCTACTTCCAGCAGGTAGAGGGCGCGACGCCGCTAAAGGCCGGACTCTACATTGCAGTTCAGGGCTTGGGCGCGATGATCACCATGCCGATCGCTGGTCTGCTGGCGGACAAGTTCCCGGTCGGGCGGATCGTCCCGTTCGGCATCATTTTGATCACCGGCGGCATGTTCGCCCTCACTACGGTCACACCCGAGACGGAATACTGGACATTCTTCGCTCCGGTGCTGTTCGTGATGGGTCTAGGCATGGGTTTGACCATGATGCCGTTGATGACCTCGGCGCTGCGCACCCTCCAGTCGCACGAAGTGGCCCGCGGCTCGACCCTGCTGAACATCACCCAGCAGGTAGCAAGCAGCGCGGGTGTCGCGATCATCTCCGTGGTGCTGACCAATCAAATGGGCAACAGCAAGGCAGTCAATGCCGCCGGTGCCTTGGCTGAGGCCGAAAAGGCCGGAACTGCGCCTGCGCCTTGGGCGGTTGAAGTCATGAAGTCGCTCGGTGCACAGTTTGAGTCAATACTCAAGGGCGACCTAGCCGATGCATTTGCGGCGAGCTTCCTAGTAGCGGCCTGCCTGTGCGTCGTGGCTTTGGTGGCGAGTGCCTTCTTGCCGAAGAAGCACGAGGAGTCGCACCTGCTCGACGATCAGGGCAAACCCCCTGTCGTAATCCACTAAGCGACGTAGAGTGCGAACGTGCCAAGCAACAACATGCTGCTCGCGTTCGCACTCGCGTCGTTCGCGCTGATCATCATTCCTGGGCCAAGCGTCCTATTCGTGGTTGGCCGCTCGCTGTCGCACGGGCGCCGGGTGGGACTTCTGAGCGTCTTAGGAAACGCGCTCGGCTCGGTGCCGGTGGTACTGGCGGTCGCCTTCGGCTTGGGCGCTGTGGTGGCGAACTCGCTCGTGCTGTTTACCGCAATCAAGATCGTCGGCGCCGGCTATCTGGTGTTTCTAGGCGTTCAAGCCATCCGGTCGGCCGGTAAGAAAGCGCAACCACCCGAGCACCTGACCGCGTCGGGCTCGACCTACCGGCGAACGATCCTCCAGGGTGCTCTAGTTGGGCTGACGAATCCAAAGACGATCGTCTTCTTTGTGGCGGTGCTGCCGCAGTTCGTCTCCGTCTCCGCGGGAAGTGTGGCACTTCAAATGATCCTGCTGGGACTCATCTTCTTGGTGATCGGCCTAGTTTCAGATTCGGTTTGGGTGCTTGCTGCGGCCTCGGCGCGCCAATGGTTCGCGAGGTCACCAAGGAACCTGATCGCAGTTCAGCGCACCGGCGGCGCGATGATGATCGGTCTTGGTGGAGTCCTGCTGCTGGCCAAGAACCGACCCTGAGCAGGCAGCACAAATAACAAACCCAGCCCTCGCTGCGCTTCGGACTGGGTCTGTTATTTGTGGCCAGGGCCGGGATCGACTTCCCCCAAGCTCTCCGCTGCGCTGCGAGCAGGGGGCACCCCCGGGCGACCACGCCGGTCCGCTCCACGGCCTGGCTGCACAAATAACAAACCCAGCCCTCGCTGCGCTTCGGACTGGGTCTGTTATTTGTGGCCAGGGCCGGGATCGAACCGGCGACCTACCGCTTTTCAGGCGGTCGCTCGTACCAACTGAGCTACCTGGCCACCGCTTGTAAACAAGCGACGATCAGGTTATCGCACCGTGGCACTGCATTTGAAATCGGGCCGATCAGACGACTCGAACGGCCGCGTCGCTGCT
>JAKPAQ010000525.1 GCA_029779385.1 Actinomycetes bacterium
GGTTCTGGTGTGATTTGGGTCATCTCCTGCTAGGCTAATTGGAATTACTTTCCAACTAACGGTGTTTTCGACGAGGTGAACATGGCAAGGGCGCTTCGAACGCTTCTCGTATTTGCGGGTTCGCTCGTTTTATTGGGTCCACTGACTATTTCGGCCGTGGCGGCGGCCGATCGGCCAAAAATATCTTCGAGCAAGCCGTCAGTCATGGCCTCGGAGAAGTTCACCCTAACGCTGCGGACCGGAACGAAGGTCAAACGTCCGGTTTTCCTTCAATACAAATCTGGCACCACGTGGAAGAACTTGACGAAGCGAACGACGGCTTCAACTGGTCAAACAACTGTGACCACGTCTATTGGCCGTAGCACGACCGTTTTTCGCGCGTACGCACCAAAAGCCCGAGTGGGCAAGAAGTCTTATAAGGCAGTGCGTTCGGCGACGCTACAGGTAAAGACTGTGCCGCAATCGGCGAGCGTGGCAATGAGCGTAAGTTCGCCAACTTCAGCAGACGTGACCGTACGTGCATCTGTTTTGCCCGCACGTCAAGGCAGAAAAGCCTCACTGCAGAAATTGAGCGCTGGACAGTGGCAGACGATCATTAGAGGCAAGTCCGCCGACAAGTCCGGCGCAGTCGACTTTGGTTCGATTGGCAGCCAGGACAGTGTTGCTGGGCAGTCCTACCGGGTCTTGGGCTGGGAGTTCGCCGGTTCGGCGCAAGTGGTCTCGAGTGCTCGTACTGTTCCAACTACGAACCCAGCCGAGACACCCACGACTGAGCAGACTCCTGAGCCGACTCCTGAGCCGACGACCGTGCCGACTGTCGACCCGACTACGGAGCCGACGACGGAGCCGACGACTGAGCCGACGACTGAGCCGACGAGCAAGATCGACGTGATGTCGTTCACGATTCCAGATGTCGACTCAGCAGCACCATGCTCGGACCTGATCACGACTAAGACCGAATACCTGCGCGGGACCTTGACGTCCCGTCAACCCGACGGTCAGACAAGTTCAGTTGATGCTCGACTTCGCGTACGCGGCAACTTCACCTCGCAAATCATCGGCAAGCGACCGTACAAGGTCAAGCTTGACAAGAAGACCTCGATGTTCGGTATGCCCAAGAGTAAAGACTGGGTGCTGCTCGCGAACTATTTCGACCGCTCGATGCTTCGAAATGATGTCGCGATGGAGGCGGCACGCCGGATTGGTTTTGATTGGGCCCCACGACTTCGGCCAGTTGAGTTTCGAATTAATGGGAAATTCTGTGGGCTGTATCAGTTTGGCGAAGGAATTGATGTTGAATCTGGCCGGGTCGAACTGCCTCACGGTTCGGTCCTCCTGGAGGCCGACTCAAATGATGACGATGACCCCAAATTCAAGACCGACCGCGGACTGCAGGTCTATCTGAGCGATGGCAAACTCGAGGATGTTTCGGCAGTTTCAGCAAAGTTCCAAGAAGTTGAAGATCTGATCTACGACGACGCTTTTCCAGAAAACGGGTACTGAGACCGGATAGACGCGGACTCTTTTGTCGATTGGTACCTGCTTCACGAGCTAACGAAGAATCTTGATAGCGCGTTCAACAACAGTGTTTACCTCGTGATGTCTGGCGACGGAAAGCTTGGCATGGGTCCGCCCTGGGATTTCGACCAATCGATGGGAAACCGCAAGGTTAACCACTGGGCATTGGACGTGCCAACCGGTTGGTGGCTAAACCGCAATACGTATCTGGACATCGAGCCTGGGTCGCCTCCTGACTGGTACAAGATGTTTTCTCCGACTCAGCTGTGGGGAGAGCCGAAAGGCCAGTATTACGCAGTGCTAATGAGCGATCCGTGGTTCGCGAACAAGGTCAAGAATCGCTGGAACGAAGTCTCGGCGAGCCTTTCTGGTCTCGGTGGCTATATCGACTCGGCGGCCGAAGTGTTAGACGAGTCGGCCCGATTGAACTTCTCGCCACGCGCCAGCGGTGGTGCGGGTCAGCCGGTGGCCGCGAGTTTCCTTGAAACCAATCCAGAAGTGTTCGTTTTCGCAAACGATGACCCATTGATCGACCCACTAATCGGGTGGCAAAACGAGGTGTCGCTGCTGCGCAACTGGATCTCTGACCGCAACAGTTGGCTGGATGCTCAATTCAGCGCGTCCGGGGCATCCTGAGCAAGTAGCTAGCCGATTTTACTGGCGCGAACGAGTGTCGTAGACTGATAGACGCGCTGTGAGCTCGGCCTATCCGAGTTCTCGCACAAAATTTGTCCATCCTCAATTCCATCCATCCATCGGAGCTCAATCCATATGACTTCTGGCCTCGCAACTCCTTCTGCTGCCCCGCAGGTTGCGGTCAACGACATCGGTAGCGAAGAGGACTTCCTCGCCGCGATCGACAAGACCATCAAATACTTCAACGACGGCGACATCGTCGACGGCACCATCGTCAAGGTGGACCGCGATGAGGTTCTCCTCGACATCGGCTACAAGACCGAGGGTGTTATCCCCTCGCGCGAGCTGTCCATCAAGCACGACATCGACCCGAACGAAGTTGTCTCGGTCGGCGACACGGTCGAAGCCCTCGTCCTCCAGAAGGAAGACAAAGAAGGTCGACTGATTCTCTCCAAGAAGCGCGCCCAGTACGAGCGCGCCTGGGGCGACATCGAAAAGATCAAGGACGAAGACGGCGTCGTTGAAGGCACCGTCATCGAGGTCGTCAAGGGCGGCCTGATCATGGACATCGGTCTGCGTGGCTTCTTGCCCGCGTCGTTGGTTGAAATGCGTCGCGTTCGTGACCTCGATCCGTACATCGGTCAGAAGCTTGAAGCCAAGATCATCGAGCTCGACAAGAACCGCAACAACGTGGTCCTCTCGCGTCGCGCTTGGCTCGAGCAGACCCAGTCGGCCGTTCGCCAGAACTTCCTCAACGACCTCAAGAAGGGTCAGGTCCGCAAGGGCGTCATCAGCTCGATCGTCAACTTCGGTGCGTTCGTTGATCTCGGCGGCGTCGACGGTCTCGTTCACGTTTCGGAACTGTCCTGGAAGCACATCGATCACCCGAACGAAGTCGTTCAGGTTGGCGACGAGGTCACCGTCGAGGTCCTCGAAGTCGATTTGGATCGCGAGCGCGTCTCCTTGTCGCTCAAGGCGACCCAAGAGGATCCGTGGCAGCACTTTGCTCGTACCCACCAGATCGGTCAGATCGTCCCGGGCAAGGTCACCAAGCTCGTCCCATTCGGTGCGTTCGTTCGCGTCGAAGAGGGCATCGAAGGTTTGGTGCACATCTCGGAGTTGGCCGAGCGCCACGTCGAGATCCCAGAGCAGGTCGTTCAGATCGGCGACGCGGTTATGGTCAAGATCATCGACATCGACCTCGAACGTCGTCGGATCTCGCTGTCGCTGAAGCAGGCGAACGAGACTGAAGTCGCAGCTGAGGCCGACGGTTTCGACCCGACGCTCTACGGCATGACGTCCTCGTACGACGCCGATGGCAACTACATCTACCCGGACGGTTTCGACCCCGAAACCGGCGAATGGCAAGAAGGCTTCGACGAAGCCCGCGCTGCCTGGGAGAAGCAGTACGCCGAGGCGCACGAGCGCTGGGAAGCGCACAAGAAGCAGGTTGCCGACGCTGAGCAGGCGAACCTCGAAGCAGGAGAGGTCGGCGAGTACACCTCATCCGAGCCTGCTGCAGAGGAGACCGGCGGTTCGCTGGCATCCGACGAGGCTCTCCAGGCACTTCGCGAGAAGTTGACCGGCGGCGAGTGATTTTTCGTTAACGAACTGGGCCCCAACCGCTTGGTTGGGGCCCAGTTCTTTTTGTGCTTAGCCAGATCACAATTCGGTGCGTCGCACTTTCCCCGTGCCCGTTCGCGGAAGCTCAGCAACGCGAAAGTAGACCTTAGGTCGCTTCGCCGCGGCTAGCCTTTCGATGGCGCGGTTTCGAAGGTCCGCCTCAGACGCGGTGCCAACAAAACTGGCACACACCCGTTGGCCCCACTTCTCGTCGGGGCGGGCGTGCACCGCGACCTCAACCACGCCAGGCACGTCGGCTAGGGCGGCCTCGACTTCAGCCGGGTAGACGTTCACGCCGCCAGTGATGATCAGGTCAGTTCGACGCGCAGTCAAATACACGAAGCCGTCGGCATCTATTTGGCCTAGGTCACCCACGGTGAAGGCCGGACCGCGTTCAGTCTCGCGCCATACCGCGGCGGTCTTGGCTGGGTCGCCCCAATAGGAGAAGCGTCCCCACGGCGGCACGGTGCACCAGAGTTCGCCGTCGTCGGCCACGTCGATGGTCCGTCCTTTTCGTGCTCGACCAACTGTGCCCGGGTGCGCGATCGACTCGACCGCAGAACACGCGGTGAACTGGCCTTCGGTGGAGCCGTAGAACTCCCAAACGGTTTCGGTGCCAAAGAAGGCGTGAGCGGCGATTCTGATCGGCTCAGGACAGGGCGCACCGGCGTGAGCGACCAGCCGAA
>JAKPAQ010000579.1 GCA_029779385.1 Actinomycetes bacterium
GCGAGGGTCGGTCAGGTCAGTTTTCCGTTGAACGTAGCCGTAAACGGTGAGCGCGTGACGGTGGCGTCGTCTGACGGAACGGTCATGGTGCTCGATAGCGTGAGTGGCCGTGAATTGTGGCGCACCAAGGCGACCGAAGCGCTGGCTGCCGGCGTCGGGAGCGATGGGAAAGCGGCCGCGGTGGTGACACGCTCCAACCAGCTAATCGTGTTTCGGGATGGACGCGAAGTCTGGCGGGCGCGAATTCCGGCACAGGTCTACACCGCTCCGTTGGTCGCAGGTGAGCGCGTGTTTGTACTGGCTGGGGATCGTTCGGTAGTCGCATTTGACGGCGCGAGTGGGCGCCGCCTGTGGACGCAGCAACGTCCCGGCGACGCCTTGGTCTTGAAAGAGGCTGGGGTGATCCGTGCGGTCGGCGACACCGTGGTCGTTGGTTTGTCAAGCCGGATGGTTGGCCTCAATCCGACGAATGGAAGCGTTCGCTGGGAGGTTCCAATCGCAACCGCGCGGGGCGCCAACGACGTGGAACGATTGGTTGATCTGGTTGGCAGTGTCAGTCGGGAAGGCCAGGTGGTATGCGCCCGTGCTTTTCAGATCGCCGTCGGATGCGTGGACACGTCAAGAGCCAGTCTGGTCTGGAGTGTTCCTTCAAATGGCGTCGTCGGTGTCCATGGCAACACCCGATCCGTTTTCGGCGTCGAGTCCGACGGCAAAGTCCTGGCATGGAACCGCGCCAATGGAGACCGCCAATGGGTGTCGGAGCGATTGAGATACAGAACTTTGACCGCGCCACTTGCGGTCGGTCGGTCCGTCGCGGTCGGGGATGATGCCGGCCTCATACACTTGCTGTCGGTGGAGGATGGCAGTCCGCTCAATCGGCTGACGACCGACGGATCGCCGATTGCCGCGACGCCCGTTCTAGCCGGGGATACGCTGGTTGCCGTCACGCGCAGCGGTGCCGTGTTCGGGTTTCGCCCAGAATGACCGGACAGATCGGCTGACGTGAAACCAGTCCTCGCCCTGGTCGGTCGACCGAACGTTGGCAAGTCCACCCTGTTCAATCGCCTCACCCGGAGCCGCGACGCCATCGTCGCCGACTTCGCCGGGTTGACCAGGGACCGGCACTACGGCATTGGAAAGTCAGGCAAGCACGAGTTCATCGTTATTGACACAGGCGGGTTCGAGCCCGATGCGACCGGTGGCATCTCCCGGGAGATGGCAAGGCAGGCGCAGCAAGCTGTCGCCGAAGCGGACGCGATCGTGTTCGTGGTCGATGCCCGAGCCGGATTGTCCGCGCAGGACCACGATATCGCCGCATACCTCAGAAGGCTCGGAAAACCGTGCATTC
>JAKPAQ010000583.1 GCA_029779385.1 Actinomycetes bacterium
CGCCAGCATTCGGAGGAATGAAAATCTGCGTATTCATCGAGCCCAACCCACTTCCCTGAGAAGAAAGCCCAAGGCGCTCAGAACCAGTTGGGCGTCTTCCTCGGTTGGCGGTCGGGTGTTGTAACGTTTCTGTTCGTTCGGTTTCCCTCGCGAGTGAAAACGTTGCAGCAAGCGAACGGCCGAACCGACAGCGGATGGCGAATGGGCATCGGTATTGCCTTGCTGCTTTTCGAATGCCTTCAACAAGGCGCCCAGGTCAAGATGATGAACGTTGTCGGGAGCACCTCCGGTCGATTCGAGCCAGTGCGCGAGAACAACGGTCGCGGCGGCGCGGCACAAGTCGATCAAGGACACCGGGCTGGACCGGAAGGCGGCATCGGCGACATGCTCCAAACTCGCCAATACCTCGGTTCGGGCCCCGTCGGGGATGTGGTCCTCGACGAGTTCGGGCAACGCGCCAAGGCTTGAACGGGCGCGCAACGTGATCAACTCTTCGCCCGATGCCACCGTCTCCACCGACACGATCCGCCACACAGTCGGGGCCGAGTTCGTCCCGAGTACCAATTGCGCGTGCAGGACGTTCAGACGCATCGAAGAAAAGATCTGGGCCGGCCGATACGGACAGAGCGTTCGGTTCAGCCGGCCATCCATCGTCATGCTGTTGCGATCGTCTGGTTCTGCCGGGTGCGGCGGAAAGTGCCAGGTCTGCTGTAGCGCGCCGTCCCGCCACTCATACAAGCGCCCCCGACGCACACGCGTAACCGGATCGAACGAGTCTTCCCGAAAAATCAGCTGGGCGTTGTCAAGGTAGGGTGAGGACGGCAGCGTTTCCCAGTCGGCTTCGCTGGCGATCAAGGTGGCGATGGACACCACCGGTGTGGGCCACACGCCGTGACCATAGTTGCTAACCCCCTCGTAGACCAACCAAGTATTGCTGTCGATGCCGATCATATAAATATCTCTCCCTGTGCTTGCGCCAGGATGCTAACGGCTTCGCGGCAAACGGTGAATGCTTGGGCGCGAAAGTGTCGCGCCCGAGCGTGACCGAGGGGCGCGGCAGGCGGGGCTAAGCCGTGCTGG
>JAKPAQ010000279.1 GCA_029779385.1 Actinomycetes bacterium
CCGCAGCACACGATGATTTGGGTGCTGCGGTCCGAAAGCAAAGTGTCGGCGTCAAACGGCCCGACCCCACTCCCATTTGTCACGCGGCGTTCGGTGTGAGGTCGACGATCCTTGGGCTCGGTAATCGGCTTGGAACTCATTTGATGTCACCTACCAACGGGGCTAGCAAAGTCGCCAACTCTTGAAGTGCGCCTATGTCAATGTTCTCGCTCAGCAGCGGCAACTCGACCTTCGGTTGGCCGCAACCAGCAATGATCTGAAGCTGTTCATCTTGCAGGTCTTGTCGGGCGATGTGCCCAAACCCGTCAGCGACCAGCATCTCGGCTGCCGTGGCCGGCAGACCCACCTGGTCGAGCACAGGCCCGACGGCGGCGGCGGTCAACTTCTTACTCTGCAGCGCTGCCACCGTGGATTCGGACAGCAGGTTTGGCCGGACGAGGTTCACTACCACGTGACCGACCGGAATCTGTTCAGAAGTTAGTTCGGCAATCCCGTCTAGCGTCTCCTGGACCGGCATCTCCTCGAGCACGGTCACCAAGTGGACGGCAGTCTGCGGGCCACGCATCATGGTCATGATCGATTCAGACTGAGTTTTGATCGGACCCATTTTCGCCAGCCCAGCGACATCGTCGTTCACTCCCAAGAACCGGGTGATCCGACCCGTTGGTGGGGCGTCCAAGACGATCGCGTCGTAAACGAAGGGCGAAGACTTATCCCCCTTGCGGCGCCGGGCGGCCTCATAGATTTTTCCGGTGAGCAACACATCTCGAACACCCGGCGCGATTGTCGTCGCGAAATCAATTACGCCGAATCGGTCTAGTGCTCGGCCAGCACGACCCAAGCGGTAGTACATCTGCAGGTATTCCAACAGCGCCGCCTCAGCATCGACAGCCAGGGCATAAACATGGCCACCTGAGTCGCTCGTGGCGATGCGACGCTCCTCATACGGCAGCGGTGGGACATCGAAAAGCTGCGATATTCCTTGGCGGCCTTCGACCTCGCAAAGCAACACATTGCGTCCTTCGCCGGCCAAAGCCAACGCCAATGCGGCAGCAACCGTCGTCTTGCCGGTTCCGCCTTTGCCGGTCACCACATGCAGTGGGGTCGAGTTCGCCACGGTTCGAGCCTACCTACGCAGGCGAGCACCGTCGGCACATCGATATACAGTCGAGTCATGACTAAGTGGGAATACCTGACTGCGCCGGTACTAGTTCACGCGACCAAGCAAATCCTCGACAACTTTGGGGCCGACGGCTGGGAGCTAGTCCAGATCGTCCCGGGGCTCAACCCCGAAAACCTCGTCGCCTACTTCAAGCGCCCGGTGTCTTGAGATGAGCACCGTCGCCGACCGACTCGCTGAAATCGGCTTGACGATCCCGCAGATCGCCGCACCGGTTGCCTCCTATGTTCCGGCGGTGCGCAGCGGCAACTACGTCTACACCTCAGGTCAGTTGCCTTTCGTTGACGGCGTGCTGCCCGCGACCGGCAAGGTCGGAGCCGAGGTTTCAGCCGAAACCGCAAACGATCTTGCTCGAATCGCGGCGTTGAACGTGATCGCCGCGATCGGCTCGGTGGCCGACCTCGACCAGGTCGTTCGCATCGTGAAACTTGGCGTATTCGTCGCGAGCGCGCCGGACTTCACCGGCCAACCGGCAGTCGCCAACGGCGCCAGCGACGTGTTTGCGGCCGCGTTCGGCCCGGCCGGTTCGCATGCTCGCAGCGCCGTCGGTGTTGCCGTGTTGCCATTGGACACGCCCGTCGAGATTGACGCCGTCATCGAACTGGCCTGACATGTTGGTTCCGGTTCCGCCGAGCCTGGCCGGCCGACTCGAGTCGTTCGATCCGACCCAGGTCGCACCGACGAAGGACGCTGCCACGATCGCCGTGGTGCGCGATGGCCCGAACGGGCTTGAGGCGTTCTTGATGCGTCGGCACTCGAAAATGGAGTTCGCTCCCGGAATGTATGTGTTCCCGGGCGGCGGGGTTCAGGACGACGACGCCAGCGAAATCCCTTGGGTTGGCCCCAGCCCTGGGCAATGGGCGGAGCGATTCGGCTGTTCGCCGCAGGTTGCTAAACGGCTAGTGGTGGCGGCGATTCGCGAAACCTTCGAGGAGACTGGCGTGTTGTTGGCTGGCCCCGACGAACGCACGGTTATCGCCGATACCACTGCACTGGCCGCAGATCGAGAGGCACTGGAGGCCAAGCAGTTCTCGTTCGCTGACTTCCTTATGCGGGAGAAGTTGGTCCTGCGAAGTGACCTGCTCAGCGCTTGGGCGCACTGGATCACGCCTTCGTTTGAACCACGCCGATATGACACACGCTTCTTCGTGGCCGCGATCCCCG
>JAKPAQ010000596.1 GCA_029779385.1 Actinomycetes bacterium
AACAAGGCGAATGGACCGGTCGACTCCGGGCCGACACCTACACACCGACAATGAGTGCGCGCATCGCACGCTCAGGGGTCGACTTCGCCGCTCCTGGCGGGGAATCAATGCGCGATGTCGGCCAACGCATGCACAGCTGGCTTCGTTCACTGGCGAGCGATGGACACGCCGAAGTCCTCGCGTTCACTCACGGCGTCGCGATACGTTGCCTCGCAGGTTTAGTCGAAGATTGGCCGCACGAAAGAATCTGGAAGACACACCTTGGGAACTGCTCCATCACAGTTTTCGAACTTGACGGTCAATCGATGAAGGCAAGCGCCGTCGGCATCGAACCCGCTGACTTGATGACCCTAGCGACTAGCGAGAAACGTGAGAGGTAGATCCAATGTCGACGATTGAATCCCACGCCGCCGGTTGGTCGCTTGCCGCGGAACTGGGGCGATGGCTGCAGTTAAGAACCGTCGAGTATCACCCCGGCGGCGGCCAAAACGACTGTCTGCGGCTCACGACGGCGGGCCCGTTCCTACACGGCGAAGGCGACTCTGTCGCATTCGCATTTGATGTCAACTTAGGTGGATCGATCCATCTAGTCGAAAGCCCCGACGACGAGCGACGCTCCCCAATCCCTCATGAGACATGGGTCGGTGCTTACCGCGAGGCAGCACTTCCTGATTTTGCCCGACACGTCCTTCAATCGGCGGGCTTTGACCCGCCGCGTTTAGTGCCGACGTATCCAGAAGGCGTCACTGTGCAGGTCGCCGCCGCGATTCTCCGAATCTGCGCGAACGATCCATCGGACTGGGAGATTCGCTCGGTCTGGAGGGATGACGAGGAGGGCCTCAACCTGTGGGAGGCGTACAACTCGCCGTTCCCCGAGATGGCGCCCATCTCCAAATCGGCATGGGTGGTGCTACGTGACAATCGACCACAAGCGTGGCTTGCGTTGGGCTGGTTGTGGACGAGATACGGCGAGCGTCGCGATCTGATGGCCGAACGCAGTCGAGGACGACCCATCGACGATCTCGCGCGCGTTGCAACGCGACCGCGACCTGCGGCGCCGATGGCAGCGCCCATCTTCACAACGTGACCGCCAATCCTGACCGAGTGACCGCTTAGGTGCGGAGCCGAGCTAACCCGACGCCT
>JAKPAQ010000605.1 GCA_029779385.1 Actinomycetes bacterium
TGGCAAAGGCCGAACTGAAGCGCCACAACAGTCGATGAGCAAGCGCTGTGTCGTCACCGGCGCTGCCGGCGGCATTGGTTTGGCGATCGCGGAAGCGCTTGTGGCCAGAGGCGATCGAGTTCTGCTAGTCGATCTTGCCGAAGGACCCTTGGTCGCCGCGGCCACTAGGTTGGCTCAGCCGTGGCTGAGCGTCGACTGCGCGGCCGAGGCCGGTATCGCGGCGTTGCTTGCCAAAGCCGACGCCGAGTTCGGTGGCATCGACCTCTATGTTGCGAACGCGGGCGTGTTCAACGGGTTTGGACTAGCCGCCCCAGAGTCGGACTGGGCGCTGTCGTGGGAGGTGAACGTAATGGCCCACGTCCGCGCAGCTCGTGCGTTAGTTCCGCGCTGGAGCCCCGAGCAGCCCGGCGTCTTTGCCGTCACTGCTTCGGCGGCGGGCTTGCTGACGCAGTTGGGATCGCCCGTGTACTCGGCCACCAAGCATGCGGCAGTTGGCTTTGCCACTTGGTTGGCTGCGACCTATGGCGATCAAGGCGTTCAGGTTTGTGCGCTTTGTCCGATGGGAGTCGCGACGCCGATGGTCGATCAGGCTGATGGCAGTGATGATCCGGACGTCCGGCTGGCTCACGCTGCGGTCGCCGGGGCCGGCGAAATGCTGGCGGCCGAAGTTGCGGCTCAATCATTACTCAAGGCGATTGACGAGGGTCGATTCTTGGCGCTGCCGCATGAGTCAGTGGCCCAGATGAGCGCGTTCAAGTCGGCCGCTCCGGATATGTGGATGGAAAAAATGCAGCAATATCGCGGCACTCTTCAAAGCTGACCGGTATCGCCAGTTATCCTCAGGGCTCTTGGGGTGCGTAACGCCCCGTTACCAACAGTCCACCTGATGGGGGAAATTGATGAAAAGAATGTCTGTGCGCTGGCTGTCTGGCGCAACAATTGCCGGGGTCGCGCTGGCGACACTGGCCGTGCCAGCTGCCCAAGCCGCGCCACCAGTCGATGGGTTCTTCTGCACCGACGGCACACAGCCGATGGTCACGCAGCAAGAGGTTGTCGACACCTTCAATTCTGATGCGGGGTCAGAAACTGAAGTCACCGGCTTGACCGTGACGAAGGGAACCACTCCTGAAGGGTTCACCGGCAAATACATCGGCAACATTGAAAACGCGCTCGGCAAGGGCCGCAACATGTTGCTGTTCAGAATGTCTGGTGCTGGCATCGATTCGGGTGCTCGCCCGGCGGGCATCTGGGCCGGCATGTCTGGTTCGCCGGTTTACGCCCAAGACGGTCGCCTAATCGGCGCAGTCGCGTACGGACTCAACGCCGACAACCTGCCGATTGCCGGCGTCACTCCGGCTGACTTCATGAAGTCCGCAGGTGCCGGCGACTTGAGCGGTTCGACGTCAGTGCGCATCACTAGGGCGAACCTTGAAGGCGCTTCAACTGAATTGTCCAAGAAGTTGGCCGGCACTAAGGCGACCCAACTTCGGGTACCGAAGGTTGCTTCAGGCAGTGACGCGGCAGTCGAACGACTCAACAAGAGCCTGGCCACGCTGCCAAAGGAATCTCGGTTTGACCCGCTTCGCGCGGGTGGTTACTCCGCAGGGCCGGCACAGTCCACCATGGCTGAACCGCTAGTGCCCGGCGGCAACATTGCAGTTGGCACTTCCTCCGGTGACGTATTCATGGGTGGCGTCGGCACAGTTACCGCAATCTGCGGAACGACCGTGTGGGCCTTTGGCCACCCGATGGGCTGGGAAGGGAAAACCTCCCTCTCAATGCACAATGCTTCGGCTGCGCTGGTCGTAACCGATTCGACTGGAGTCGAAGGTTCGTACAAGCAGGTCTCCAAGATCGGCCAGCAGATCGGCACCATCACTCAGGATCGTTTCGCCGCCATCCGCGGCGAGATTGGTTTGGACCGGAGCTTCCCGGTTACTGCGACTATCCGTGACAGCGGAGGCGTCATCGACGTCTACAACTCACGAATTCCAGGGCAGGGCTTTTCCGTCCTCGCGGCATACACGAGCGTTACTGGAATTCTGGATTCGCTCGACAACAGCGGAACAGGCACAGTACGTCAAGCTTGGAAGATTTCCTACAAGTTGCCTGGCGGTCAGGCCGGGGTTGTAAGCCGGTCGCAGGTTTATGCGTATTCCGGCTATTTGTACAACGTGATTTTCGCCGATTTAGTCGATGACCTCGAAAAGCTTAGCGGCACCGATCTGGCCGATCTCGAAATCACGTCGGTCGAGTCAACGGCCACGTTGGTCAGCGAGGACGCACTCACGTACCGAATTGCCGGAGCCCAGGTTCTGGTGGGTTCGACGTGGGCGAACCTGGACGGCCGGACGCTCAAGGCGAAGAAGACGCACAAGATTCGCCCGATCTACCGCAACTACGTCAATGGTAAACCGAAGTCGCTGTCGGTCGGTGCCGCCGTTTCGTTCAAGCTCGGCAAGAACGCTGTCGGCCCGGCCATGGTGGACTTCGCGCCTTTGGTCGATCCAGATGCGCCCGCGGAGGAAGAAGGGTTCCAGTACGCGGACCTCGGCGAGCTCTTCGACGCAATCGAGAGCACACCCTCGGCTGATCGTGGCGAGCTGACGGTCTCGTGGACTGAAAAAGCCAAGAAGGCGAAGAAGGCGAAGAACGGCAAGAAGGCGAAGAAGAAGAAAGCGAAGTCCGTTTCTCGGACGGCCACCTTCACCGCGCCTGGTTTGTTGGAGCGGGGCAACTCGGTGACCTTCAACATTCGCCGCTGACCCTCGGCCGTAGGCTGGCCGCATGGCGATCGAGCTGCTGAACCCCAGCCAACTCGACGACATGCGGCCAGCTGGTCGTTTTGTCGCCGAAGTC
This sequence comes from Actinomycetes bacterium, assembly GCA_029779385.1. The sequence goes on from JAKPAQ010000605.1 coordinate 2,860, forward strand.
TTGACCACTTTGGTCGACACGGCCGAAGTCGGGATGGACTTATTGGAGTTGGACCGACTGGCGCACCGGATGATTACCGAGCGTGGCGCCGAGTCTTGTTACATCGACTACGCGCCGTCTTTTGGTCGCGGTCCCTTCGGCAAGGTCTTGTGCACAAGCGTCAACGACGCCGTTCTTCATGGACTTCCACACCGTTACAAGATCAAGGACGGCGACTTGGTCAGTTTTGATTTCGCCGTCAGCGTTGATGGTTGGGTATGTGACTCTGCCGTCAGCGTGGTTGTCGGTGAACCTCGCGAAGAGGATCTGCGACTTATCGAGGCAACGGAGGTTGCGCTTTCTCGGGCGATCGAGGTGGCTCGGGTGGGCAACAAAATCGGGGATATCGGCGCCACCATCGGCGACACGGCACGCGAGTACGGCTACGCAGTAAATACGCAGTTCGGCGGACACGGCGTCGGGCGCACAATGCACGGTGACCCGCACATCCCCAACGACGGCAAAGCAGGGCGGGGCTTCAGTTTGCGCGAGGGCCTAGTGATCGCGATCGAGCCGTGGCTGCTGGCTTCGACCGACGAGATTCGGATGGATGAAGACGGTTGGACGATCCGCAGCTCCGATGGTTCTAGAGGCGCGCACAGCGAGCACACGATCGCCATCACCGACGGTGACCCGATCATCATGACTGCTCGAAACTGAGTCAGCCAGAAAGCTGGTTCGCAACCTGCAACAGCAGGGCGTCAGCGCCAACGTGGCCAGCGAGCATGACGCCGACCGGCAACCCTTCGTGAACGTGCAGCGGCAGGCTGATGGCCGGCTGGCCGCTCATGTTCATCAACGCCGTATACGGCGTGAACAGCAGCTCTCGCCGATGGTCTTCGGCCGGGTCACCGGACTCGGTGAACCACTCATTCGGCTGTGCCGGCAGCGCCAGGGTCGGGGTCAAGAACAAGTCGAAATCGGCTAGTGAAGCGTTGACCGAATTGGTCGTCAACTCTAGGAACCCCATCGCTGCGGCCAGCTCGGCCGCTGAAGCCTTACCGCCCCGCTCATGCCAATAGCGCGTGTTCTGGCGAAGCATGCCCATCACCTCGGCCGGCAGTGGAACTGCGGCCATTCCGGCCGACCACACCACATTGAACTGCGGCTCAAGTTCAGCAGGCCAAGGATTCGCGATCTCAACCACTTCGTGCCCGGCAGCAGCTAGCATTTCCCGAGCGTGGGCAACCGCAGCGATTGAGCCAACCGATGCCTGAACGAAATCTAGGTAAGGGTCGGTCCAAGTTGCGATTCGCAGTCGCTTTGGCTCTTGACTGAACTCCTTTGCGAATGGCACGACCGGGGCCGGCCAAACTCGCGAGGAGCCAGGCATCGGTCGGGCCAATAAGTCGAGCACCGCCGCCGTGTCGCGCACGCTACGCGCCAGCACGCCATCGGTGGCTAGTCCATTCCAAGTTGGACTGTCTGGTCCGGCACCGACGCGACCGCGCGACGGCTTGAACCCAATCACTCCGCAGCACGACGCCGGAATCCGAATCGAGCCGCCGCCGTCGCTTCCGGGCGCTAGCGGCAGGAGTTTGGCCGCGACGGCTGCTGCGGCGCCGCCACTTGAGCCGCCGGCATTGCGGCTGGGGTCGGCCGGGCAGCGAGCAGGTCCGACGAGATCGTTGTCCGTATAGGAACTGAGCCCGAACTCTGGCGTGTTTGTCTTGCCCAAGCTAATGAATCCGGCGGCCTCGATCAGGTTGACCACATGGTCGTTGTGGTCGGGAACGTTCTGTGCGAGCAGCGTCGAACCCATCGTCGTGCGAACACCGGCGGTGGAGGTCAGGTCCTTGAACGCAGTCGGCACTCCGGCGAAGGGCGGCTTTTCGGCCAGAGCATCCAAGACGGCGGCCCTCGCCAGTGCTTGCTCTGGAGTGACGGTGATGAATGCGCCAAGTTCTTCGCGTTCTACCCGATCCAGGAAGTGTCTGGTTGCCTCGACACAAGAAGTTTGGCCGGCTGCGATCGCGGCGGCCAAGTCATGGGCATCGAGGTCATGAAGTTCACTCACGTGTTCACCGTCCCACTTGGACCGTCGCGGGGGCAAGATGAACTTATGGACCCAGTCATCAATGTCTCAGGCTTAGTGAAGCGGTTCGGCTCGTTCGCAGCGCTCGATGGTTTCGACCTTCAGGTCGCTGGCGGTCGGATTCATGGGTTCTTGGGACCAAACGGTGCCGGGAAGTCGACGGCAATCCGGGTGTTGTTGGGACTTTATCGCGCCAACTCGGGCACGGCGAGCGTACTGGGGCTTGATCCGGTTGCTGACGCCGTCGAACTGCACGGGCGGCTTGCGTACGTGCCCGGAGATGTCGCCCTCTGGCCGCGGCTGACCGGCGGCGAAACGATCGACCTGATGTTGGCGATGCGTGGCGTTGCGGCCAAAGCAGACCGGCGCGAAGAGATGATTGAACGATTCGAACTCGACCCGTCGAAGCGTGCTGCGGCCTACTCCAAAGGGAACCGGCAGAAGGTCGCGCTCGTTGCCGCTCTTGCCGCCGACGTTGAATTGCTGATTCTGGACGAACCGACCTCGGGCCTTGACCCGTTGATGGAGGAGCAATTCCGTCAGTGCATTCGGGAGGCAACTGACCGCGGCACCACCGTCTTGTTGTCCAGTCACATCCTCGCTGAGGTTCAGGCGCTGTGTGACGACGTGACGATTATTCGCAAAGGGCGCGCGGTTTTGACCGGTTCACTTGCCGAGTTGCGCCGCGTTACCCGGTCTACTCTCTCGGCCGAGTTCGGCCACGACACTCAACGACTTGAGAACCTGCCCGGCGTCCACAATTTGCATCGCAAAGGAGCCCGGACGGTCATTCAAGTTGACGATGACCACCTCGCGACGGTGCTGGCGACGGTGGCTTCGTTGGCGCCAACTGGGTTGACGATTGAGCCGCCCTCCTTAGAAGAGCTATTCCTAGGTCAGTACGCGGGCGGCGCTTCATGAAGTCGTTCGGTGGGTTGTCACAAATGCTGTGGTTGGCGGCCCGCCGAGAGCGCAGTTGGATTGCTTGGACCACGCTCGTTTTCGTAGGTACCTTTCTGGCCACGGCGGCTCAGATGTCCACTTTGGCTCCCACCTTGGCTGACCGAATCAACCTGCAGAAATCGCTCTCGCTGGCCCCGGCGATGACACTTCTTCTGGGCAGGTTTGAGCACCCCGAAACAGTCGCGTCGACGGTCGGCTGGCGGGTCGGCCTGTTCATGGCTGCGGCGCTCGCCGTGATGGCAGCGCTGACTGTCGTGCGCCACACGCGAGCCGAGGAAGAAGCCGGCCGACTTGAACTCCTAGCTGCGGGCAGGCTCGGTCGAGGCGCAAGTCTCGCGGCGGCGATCCTTGCCGCGTTGGTCTTGGTGCTGGTCACCTCTGCGGCAAGTTCGGCGGCCTTGTTTGGTCGTGGTGCGAGTGCGGGCCAGTTGGCCGGTCACTCGGTCGGGTTGGCGGTCCCGGCGTTGGTCGCGATAGCGGTCGCGGCGGTAGCGGCCCAAATGACTGCCACCGCTCGGGCCGCGAAGGCGGTCGCTATCTGTGCCGTGCTGCTGGCCTATGCATTGCGCGGATTCAGCGACCTGCGGGGACTGGAAACGCTTACCGCACTCAACCCATTTGGCTGGTACACCGCGGTCGACCCATTTGGCGACTTCACTCTTCGACCGGTATTCGTCGCGCTCGCCGTTTCCGGATTCTTGGTCTGGGTTGCTTTTGCGGTTGCCTTACGGCGTGACCTTGGCGCCGGACTATTTGCCGTTGGATCTGGGCGGCCGCGTTCGCGTTTTCTCGCCGGTCCGGGAACGTTGGTGGCACGGTTGGGCTGGCGCACCCTCGTTGGCTGGCTCCTCGTAATGGCGCTTATGGGGGCCTTTGTCGGCTCGCTTCTGCCTGATTTGGGTGACTTCGTCGATACGACTCCACAGTTCAAGCAAATTCTGGAATCGCTCGGCGGCGTCGGCGCTATCGCAGATTCGTACGTCGCGGTGATGGCTCAGATCTTCGGGATCGCGGCCGCATGCTGGGCGATTGCCCAAGTGGGCAGTTGGCGAACTGAAGAATCGACCGGTCGCCTAGAAGCGGTCCTGGCTACGGGCATTTCGCGTTCGCGGATGCTGTTGTCGCTGAGTGCATTCAGCTTCGCCGGGGTAGTGCTGCTGCAAGTTTCAGCCGGTTTGGCCACCGGACTCAGCGCCGGCGCAATGAGTGCTGACGGGTTTAGCGCTGACGGGCTCACCGACGCACTTGTCGCCGAACTGGTGCGCGTGCCGCCGGCTTGGCTGCTGGCCTCAGTTGGCCTGCTGCTTGTTTCCTGGCGGCCTGCCTGGTTTGGTCTCGCATGGCTGCTCGTCTTAGTTTCGGTGCTGTTCGGAATCTACGGGGACCTGCTGGGAATTCCGGCGTCGCTTCGGGGCGTTTCGGTCTTTCAACACGTTCCCAACGTGCCAATCGAACCGCTCAGGTGGGCGCCGTTGATTGCCATGACCGCGATCGCACTTGGCATCTTGGTGCTGGCAGTGGTGCTGCTGAATCGTCGTGATGTTCCGGCAGTGGACAACGGTAGAGGCGTGATTGGGGCTGTCAAGAAGTGGTTGGGCGGGATCGGGAAAAGCAAACGTCGGGTGGGATCAGTTACCTGATCCCACCCGACGGTGCGGTCTATTTGCTGGGCCTAGTTACTCGGCCTTGTCGATGGACTTGATCTCGACCACGAACAGCAAGTCCTTGCCGCCTAGTTCGTTATCAGCCGAAGCTTCCTTGCCGTAGCCGAACTCGGCCGGGATGCTGATCATTACGGTGGTGCCGACCTTTTGGCCGACGAGTCCGGCCTTGAACCCTTCGACAACTTGGCTGGTGTTCAGTTGGGCAGGCTGGCCGCCCTTGATCCAGGTCTGCTGGAAGATCTTGCCGTTGTCTTGCCAAGTGCGACCCTGGTAGTTGACCGTGACCAAGTCGCCGGCTTTAACGGTTTCGCCGGTGCCTTCTTTGAGGACCTTGACCGTGACGTCCTTGGGGGCTGTGCCGCTGAGCGTGAGTACGGGTTCGCCGGTCTTCTTGAACGTCACTTCTGGTGCACCGGTAGTCCACTTGGACGCCTTGATGGGCTCGCGAGTCTTTACTACGTCGGTGACGATTACCAGCGAGTCAGTCGCCTTGATCTCGAGGCTTTCGTAACCTTGGTCGCCGTAGACGTCCTTGGCGCTGACGGTCGTGACGACGCGAGAGCCGACGCGGACGCATTCAATGCCGGCGCGGAAGGCTTCAAAAGTCTGTGTGTCGCCGGCGGTGAGGGTGGCTTCTTCGCTTAGCGACTTCTCGCCGGTGCGACCGTTGAAGACGCTGATGACGGCTTCGACTTGTGCCCCGTCGGTGGTGTATTTGCCTTCGCCCTCGTCAAGAATCGTGCGCTGCAGGCTGTCGGCCTTGACCTTTAGCGGCTTGTCGAACGTCGCCTTTGGATCCTTCTCGCCGAACTTTCCGGTGACTTTGACCGAGTCGCTGGCAGATCCTGACTTATAGGTGGGGCAGTCTTTCGGCTTGTCTGCATCTGAGGAGCTACAGGCCGAGAGAGTGGCCACTGACAACATCAGGACCGCAGGGATGGTCAGCAACTTCCGCATTTGGTTCTCGATTCTTGGGAATTAGATAAGGCAAGCGATAGTTTGCCGAGCCTACCTGTGACTAGCCTGAGCGGGGCCAGATTTTGGCCGATTAGCCAACCGGCGGGCCCAGCAGGAGTGCCACCGAAGTTAGGGCCGCGACCGCGACCAAGCCGGCAGCGATCCCTTGGCCGGGCCGACGGATAAGCCAGGAGGCGAGTCGCTCAAGAGCGTTCGAGGGCGTGGCGGTCGACAACCGCCAATCCTGCGCGAGGGCTCCGCGGCGGTCCATTGCGACGTCGAACCAGACGGTGAAGTACGGCGGGATCGCAGCCAGCAGACCCAGTGCGGTGCGCTTTAGGGTCCAACGAGCGTCGATCGCCACCACTACGGTGATCAAGCAATACGCGATAAACACGACACCGTGCGCCATGCCGCCAATGCGCACACCCAGCTCGGTGGTTTCGGTGACGTACTTGAGGAACATTCCCGCGAGCAGCAGCGTCCAAGTGACTGCTTCAGCGATGGCGGCGTAACGGAAGATTTTGCGCGGCGACATGACTCAAAGGTTACTGGTGGGTACAAGTCGAGGTGCGGCAAAATTTTTTTGCAGCAGTGGGGAATGAATCGGGCTTGGGCAAAGTTGATAATGTATGACTCAAGTCAATTGACTCACAGTTTTCAACTAGCGAAACCCGCTCAACCTAGGAGGCACCATGGCCCGCGCAGTCGGCATTGACCTCGGCACGACCAACTCCGTCGTCGCCGTACTCGAAGGTGGCGAACCCACCGTTATCGCGAACGCCGAAGGCGCTCGCACCACTCCCTCAGTCGTTGCCTTCGCCAAGGACGGCGAAGTGCTTGTCGGCGAAGTCGCCAAGCGTCAGGGCGTCACGAACGTCGATCGCACGATCCGCTCGGTAAAGCGTCATATGGGCACTGACTGGTCGACCAAGATCGACGACAAAGACTTCAACCCGCAGCAGATCAGCGCGTTCATTCTGCAGAAGCTCAAGCGCGACGCCGAGGCCTACTTGGGCGAGACCGTGACCGACGCGGTGATCACCGTTCCGGCGTACTTCAACGACCACCAGCGTCAGGCGACTAAGGAAGCCGGCGAGATCGCCGGCCTGAACGTCAGCCGGATCATCAACGAGCCGACCGCGGCCGCCCTTGCCTACGGCTTGGACAAAGCCGACGACCAGACGATCCTCGTCTTCGACCTCGGCGGCGGCACCTTCGACGTGTCCCTGCTGGAAATCGGTGACGGCGTCATCGAGGTCAAGGCCACCAGCGGTGACAACAACCTCGGCGGTGACGACTGGGACGAAGCGATCGTCAACTGGCTGGTCACGAAGTTCAAGTCCGACACTGGCACCGACCTGACCAAGGACAAGATGGCGATGCCGCGTATCCGCGAAGCAGCTGAGCGCGCCAAGATTGAGCTTTCCAGCTCTGCCTCGACCTCTATCAACCTGCCTTACATCACCGTCGTTGATGGCAACCCCGTCTTCCTAGACGAGACGCTGACTCGCGCCGACTTCGAGAAGCTCACCCACGATCTGCTCGACCGGACGAAGAAGCCGTTCAACAACGTGATCAAGGACGCCGGCGTGACCTTGGCCGAGATCGACCACGTAGTCCTAGTCGGTGGTTCGACCCGCATGCCCGCAGTGACCGAATTGGTCAAGACCCTCACCGGTGGCAAGGAGCCCAACAAGGGCGTAAACCCCGACGAGGTTGTGGCGATCGGTGCGAGCCTGCAGGCCGGCGTGCTCAAGGGCGAAGTCAAGGACGTTCTGTTGCTTGACGTCACCCCGCTGTCGCTCGGCATCGAGACCAAGGGCGGCGTGATGACCAAGCTCATCGAGCGCAACACGACCATCCCGACTAAGCGTTCGGAAGTGTTCACCACCGCCGACGACAACCAGCCGTCGGTAGCGATTCAGGTGTACCAAGGTGAGCGCGAAATGGCGGCAGGCAACCAGTTGCTCGCCACCTTCGAACTGACTGGGCTTCCGCCGGCCCCGCGCGGCGTGCCGCAGATCGAGGTCACCTTCGACATCGACGCCAACGGCATCGTCAACGTTTCGGCCAAGGACCGTGGCACCGGCAAGGAGCAGTCGATGACGATCACCGGCGGTTCGGCCCTGTCCAAGGACGACATCGACAAGATGGTCAAGGACGCTGAAGAGTACGCCGAAGAGGACCGCAAGCGCCGCGAAGCGGTAGAGGTTCGCAACCAGGCCGAGTCGCTCGTCCACTCGACCGAGAAGTTCCTCGCTGAGAACGGCGAAACGATCGGTGAGGACGTCAAGGCCGAAGTTCAGGCCGATATTGACGCGGTAAACGAAGCGCTCAAGGGCGACGACAACGACGCGATCACTGAGGCCGTCACGAAGCTGGGTACCACCAGCTCGAAGATGGGCGAAGCGATGTACGCGGCCGCTGCCGAGCAGGCTCAGGCCGCAGAGGGTGCCTCGGGTGAAGCGACCGGCGATGACGACGACGTCGTCGAAGCCGAGATCGTTGACGACGAGGGTGACCAGAAGTGACCGATCCGGTTACCGAACCCGACGAGGTTATCGAGTCGGTCGGCGAAGATCTGCCCACTAGCGAGGAGCCCGCGCCCACTGAGGCTGCGGGTCCCTCGCTGGAGGACCAGCTCGCCGAACGCACCGGTGACCTGCAGCGTGTGCAGGCCGAGTTCATCAACTACAAGCGTCGCGTCGAAGACGACCGCGTCAAAGCGATCGAGGCCGGCAAGCAGAAGGTTTTGGTCGAGTTACTGACCGTGCTCGATGACCTGAGCCGCGCTGATGAACACGGCGAGTTGACCGGCGGTTTCAAAGCAGTAGCCGACCAGTTGACTGCGGTGACAACCAAGTTCGGCCTCGAATCCTTCGGAGTCGAGGGAGAGCCGTTCGATCCGAACCTGCACGAGGCGGTGTTCCATGCGGGCGAGGATCCAGATGTGCTCGTGACCAGCATCAAGCAGGTCATGCGAACCGGCTACCTCGTCAACAAGACCGTGCTCCGCCCGGCAGTAGTTGGCGTGGTCGATCCAGGTGTCGCCGCTGAAACAACGAGTGAGTCCGTCGCCAGCGACGGCGAATGAACTGAGAGGAGGGGAGGGTTGTCATGAACGCACCAACTGATTGGTCGACGAAAGATTTCTATGCAGTCCTCGGCGTGAAGAAGGACGCTTCGGCTGCCGAAATCAAGAAGGCTTACCGCAAGTTAGCTCGTGACAACCACCCCGACTCCAACCCCGGAAACGCCGAGGCCGAAGAACGGTTCAAGGCGATCTCGGAGGCTTATGGAGTTGTCGGTAGCGCCGACAAACGAAAGCAATACGACGAGCAGCGGACGCTGTTCGGCCAGTTCAAGGGCGGCTTCGGCGGTGGCTCCTATGGGGGCGGCTCCCATGGAGCTGCCGCGGACTTCGACCTCGGTGACATTCTCGGCGGAATTTTCGGTGGCGGCGGTTCCCGCGGTGGCCGGCGGCGTCAGCCGCAGGCGCGTCGTGGTGACGACCTCGAAACCGAAGCGACGATCACCTTTCGTCAAGCGGTCGAAGGTGCGACGCTGCCGCTGCGGTTGACCAGCGATGAACCCTGCGGCAACTGTCACGGCACCGGGGCAAAGCCCGGCAGCGTGCCGAAAGTGTGTACCAAGTGCCAGGGCAGCGGCGTCCAAACTGGCGCCTCCGGTGGCGTGTTCGCGATGACCGAGCCTTGCTCGCAGTGTCGCGGTCGGGGTTTGCTCGTTGAGCACCCTTGTGAGGTTTGCTCCGGCTCCGGGCGCGCCCCGTCGAGTCGCACGATCAACGTCAAAGTCCCCGGCGGGGTCCGCGACGGTCAACGAATCAAGATTCGCGGCAAGGGCGGCAAGGGCGATTCGGGTGCCCCGGCCGGCGACCTGTATCTAGTCGTTCACGTCGAGAGCGACGACCGGTTCGGCCGAAAGGGCGACGACCTGACGGTTTCGGTTTCGGTCCCGTTCGACGACTTGGTGCTTGGCGGCGAAGTCAAAGCTCCGACACTCGACGGTTCCACCGTGAAGCTGAAGGTTCCGGCCGGCACTCCGGCCGGTCGCACCTTCCGGGCTCGCGGAAAGGGCGCGACCAAGCGGGACAACTCCCGTGGCGATCTGCTCGTGACCGTCGAGGTCGAGGTACCAAAGACGCTCACCGACGAACAGCGCGCAGCGGTCGAGACGCTTCGTGCCGCCCGATTGAACGGAGCGACAAATGAGTGACTTCATCCCGCCCGGACCGGAGGCGAAGGTTTTTGTCATCAGCATCGCCGCGGAGTTGAGCGGACTGCACCCGCAGACGCTACGCACCTACGACCGGATCGGTTTGGTTGCTGCTGGTCGAACCAGCGGTGGTGGCCGTCGCTATTCACTACGCGATGTCGAGTTGCTGCGGATGGTCGCGCAGTTGACTGCCGAAGGTTTGGGGCTCGAGGGCGTCAAACGAGTTATCGCCCTCGAAAACCAAGTGACCGCCCTGCAATCTCGGGTGGTGGAGCTAGAGAACGAACTGCTGCGCGCCCAAGGCCCGCAGAACCTGCCCGCGCTCTACGCCGGCCATCAGGTGGCGCTTTGGCGCCGGCGCAAGTGACCTAGTTCCGATCAGGAAAGACGTGGCGAACGATCGCCTGGACATCGCGATCCAAATGAGTGAACTTCGAGTTCATTTCAGTCTGTAACCCGCCAATTTGGGTGTCTACCCGCTCGAACTGGGTGTCGACCCGCTCGAACCGAGCATTCATTTCCGATCGGATACCGATGAGTTCGGCCTCGAACGTGCCGTGCATTCCGCGGATCTCGGCGCCCAACTCATTTCGCATACTGCGCAATTCGCGAACGAAATAGCCCGAAGTCGTGGCCAAGAGGGCAAACAACATCGACGCGAACGCAGCGATCAACGTCCACACTTGCGGCTCGGTCAACTCGATCACCTTTCCAGTGTCGCTGTTTGACCGCCAACCTGCCATACCCAGCTGGTTTTAGTCGGCCGCGTCCACAGCCGGTTCGCGGCTGGCTTCAGTTGACTTGGCGGTCGCGACCCTCCCAGTAGTGGGCGCGAAGTTTGAACTTTTGGAGTTTGCCGGTCGCGGTTCGACTGAGCTCATCGCGGAACTCAACTCGCTTGGGCACTTTGTAGCCGGCCAGCAGGCCGCGCGTGTGCTCGCGCAACTCTTCCTCGGTGACTTCCTGATCGGCGACCACTAGCGCGAGCACGAGTTCACCCCACTTGTCATCTGGGATACCGATCACGGCGACCTCGCGAACTGCCGGGTGGGAGGCGAGCGCGTCCTCGACCTCGATGGAGGAGACGTTCTCGCCACCAGAGACGATCACGTCTTTCTTGCGGTCGGCGATCGTCACGTAGCCGTCCTCATAGGAACCGCCGTCGCCGGTGTGGAACCACCCGCCGGCCAGTGCCTCGTCGGTGGCTTCGGGGTTCTGCCAGTACGACTCGAGCACCGTATTGCTCTTCGCCAAGATCTCGCCTGAATCGTTGACCATGATTCGGGTGCCGATCGTCGGCGCGCCAGCGCGACCCAAAAGCCTCGCCTGTTCGACGCCCTCCAGATCGTCCCACTCCTCGCGCATCCGGCTCATCGTCAGCAACGGCGAAGTTTCGGTGAGGCCGTAGATCTGGATGAATTCCCAGCCGAGCTCCTCGCGCACGCGCTGGATCGTTCGGGTGGGTGGAGGCGCACCGGCGACGATGCAGCGAACCTGGTCGCGGCCGGTGCCTCCCTCCCAAGCAGGCAGCGCATCCAACACGGCCGTCAGCACCGCTGGTGCGCAGGCCAGCACGGTAATGCCGTGCTCGTCGATGCGCCGCAAGATTTCGGTTCCGTCGACTTGGCGAAGGACCACTTGTTTGGCACCCATCCCGGTGGCCGAATAGAGCAGGCCCCAACCGTCGCAGTGGAACATCGGCAGCGTGTGCAAGTAGACGTCGCGGTCGTTGAGGCCGGCATGCCAGCCGAAGGTGGTCGCGTTCACCCAACGCGCGCGATGAGTTTGTTGGACGCCTTTTGGCCGTGCGGTGGTGCCGGAGGTGTAGTTGATCGTCGCCGTCGCGTTCTCGTCCGGAATCCACTCGGCCGGCTCGGCTTTTGAGGCCCAAATCTGGTCGTCGTCGCGGCCAAGAACGAATACGTGCTTGGCCGAACCGCAGGAATCGGCTAGGTGTTCGAGTTCAGGATCGAGGTAGACGACCTCGGCACCGCAATGTCCGACGATGTACTCGACCTCGGCCGGCGCGAGGCGGAAGTTCACCGGCACGAAGATCCGACCCCAATTGGCCACGCCATAAAAGGACGTAAGAAGTCGGGCAGCGTTCTGGCTGATCATCGCCACTCGGGCGCCTTGGGCCACTCCTAGTTCGTCCAAGGTGGCGGCCTGGCTGCGGGCTTTGGCGTAGACCTGCGCATACGTCAGGCTTCCCCAAGAGTCGGCGACCTGATCGGGTTCATCTACGACCGCGACTCGCTCCGGATATACGGTGCGCGCGCGGTCGAGGAAGTCACGAAGGGTCAACGGGACAATCATGCAAACTCCTGAACGATGTGGTGTGCATCACTAGTGTGCCTTCTCCGACGCGCTACGCCCAGAATGATCGCCGAACGGTAAGTCACCTGCGTTGAACGGAAGCGCAATACTGGACAGATGCACATCCTCGATGGCGGCCTGTCCAATGCGCTCGAAGCTCGTGGTCATGATCTGACCCAGGAGGGTTGGACGGCCAGCGTGCTTCGAGAGCAACCGGCCGAGATCCTCGAAGTTCACCGCGGCTACTTTCAAGCCGGCGCCGACGTCGCCACCACGGCCAGCTACCAAGAAACTGATCCTGGGTTGTTGCGGCTGAGCGTCGAACTCGCGAAAGAAGCAGCAGGCGAAGCAAGCGACCGTCTCGTGGCGGCATCGGTCGGTCCATACGGCGCGATCTTGGGGGACGGCTCGGAGTATCGCGGCCACTACGGGCTGACCGCCCAAGAGCTAGAACTCTTTCATCGACCACGCATCGAGGCACTCGTCGCGGCCGGTCCCGACCTGCTGGCAATCGAGACGATCCCAGACACCGACGAAGCAGCAGTGCTAGCGAAACTACTGACCGAGTTTGATTATCCGGCGTGGTTCTCCTACTCAACCGACGGTGGGCGTACTTGTGCAGGTCAAGAATTAGCCGAGGCGTTCGCGATCGCCGCCGCGGTCGACTCCGTTGTCGCAGTCGGCGTGAACTGCTGCCCACCTACCGAAGTTCTGGCGGCCATGAAGATCGCTGCCAAGACCGGCAAGGCGGGTGTGACCTACCCGAACGCCGGCGAAATCTGGGACGCCGAGAACAGTCAGTGGTTCGGTTCGACAAGTTACGACCCCGAACTCGTGCCGGACTGGATCGGTTCCGGCGCCCGCTGGATTGGCGGTTGCTGTCGAGTCGGGACTGAAGCGATCACTCAAATCGCCGAACGCGCTGGTGCCTGCGACGCCTAAGGTCCGGCGCATGGTCAGATTGGGTATGCGTCGTTGGGCTTGGGTTTTGCTGCCGCTTGTCTTTGTGTCCGCCTGTGGCGGGAAAGACTCGTCGACCGGCTCAAAGACCGAGGCAACCAATACCAACACCTCCGCGGCCAAGTCAGTGGCCGGTCAGATAGACCCGATGGCGATCACCTCGTTCACTTGTCGCAAAGACGAGGCGGGAAATTGGCTGGCCAAAGGCACGGTGAAAAACACCGCCAAGAAGAACCAAGACTTCAAGGTAATCGTGTTCATCGGCGAGCGCGAGGGCCCCGCCCGAACTGTCGATTTGCCCAACATTAAGGCAGGCGACGAAGTTCCGTTCGAGGTAACCGCACTGGCGGCCTCGCCGGACGGGCCGTGCCAGTTGCAGGCCGTCATCGTCCCTTGACCGCAGGTGCGCGAGTACCTAACGGCAGGTGGTGACGGCGGTTAGCGTCGCGCCACCTGCCTCCAAGGTCGCCCAGCCGGTCGGCACCGAAAGGACCGAAACGGTTGAAGTCGGGTAGCTGCGAAGCCCGGCGACGGCGGTCGGGTCGGATTCAAGGTCGGCGAGCGTTGCTGCCAGCTGAGGAATGCCCGGCGCATGCCCAACGACCAGCAGGGTTTCTGCGTCCGCAGGGGTGTGCTGGTTGATCACCTCGAGCAGTTGGCCCGGTCGTGCTTCGTAGATCTCGTCGTGAAAGGTCGTCGGTGCGATCAAACCCGTGGCCTCAACCGTTTGGCGGGTTCGAGTTGCTGTTGAACACAAAATGGCGTCAATCTGGCCGAACTGGCCGAGCAACCATTCGCCGGTCAGCGCCGCCTCGCGGCGGCCCCGTTCGGCCAGCGGTCGCTCGTGATCTGGCACGTCGGGCCACGCGGCCTTGCCATGGCGCATGAGCAACAGCGTTCGGTTCATAAACCGAGTCTGGCAGATCCCTAACGATCAGGCTTTAGCGATTCTGACCATCTCGTCGCGTTCGACAACCTTCTTGCGCTCACGCGGGTGAGTGTCGTTCTCGCCCAAAGTGAGCTCGTGGGCGTCAAGCTTCTCCCAGCCTTCCCACGTCGTGTACTCCAGGCCGCGGCTTTCGAGGTAGTGGTCGAATGCTTCGCGCTCGGGGTGCTCAGGTGCGCTGAGGTTTGGCAGATCTTCAACCAGCATCGAGATCGTCTGCGCCGCATCGGACTTGGTGTGACCGATCAGGCCGACCGGACCACGCTTGATCCAGCCGGTGGCGTAGACGCCAGGAATTGTGCTGCCGTCAAGGTCGAGGACGTGCCCGCCGTCGTTTGGTAGTACGCCCTTGGCGGCGTCGAACGGCAGTCCCGCGAGGTTGTCGGAGTAGTAACCGATCGCACGGTAGACGGCCTGGACTGGCCAGTCTTTGAACTCGCCGGTGCCACGAACGTTTCCGGTGCCGTCAAGCTCAGTGATTTCGGTGCGCAGGCCAACGACCTGGCCGTCTTCGCCGAGGATCTCGACCGGGTTTTGGCAAAAGTGGATGTGAATCCGGTGGTCGGCGCCGGACGGCTCGCGAGCGAGGTAGTCCTGTAGCACCTTCACGACCAACTTCTGGCTCTTGGCCGCGTTGAGTGCTTCCATCGAGCCGTGGTCGAACTCGAAGCCCTCGGGATGAACGATCACGTCGATCGTTGGCGAGTGGCTCAGTTCGCGAAGTTCCATCGGGGTGAACTTCACTTGGGCCGGACCGCGGCGGGCGAACACGTGAACGTCGGTGGTGGCGTTCTGCTTTAGCCCCTCGTGGAC
>JAKPAQ010000608.1 GCA_029779385.1 Actinomycetes bacterium
CCTTCTCAACATGCTGGTCGTGACTTTTGGCCACCAACGTGACCACCGATGCGCCCGACTCGCGCAAGGCGGCGATGAGCGGATCGTCAGCGGCGGCAACGTTTGCCCGGCGAGTTGCCCCGAAAGCAGCCAAGGTGGCATGGCGCAAATCTAGTTCTTTGGCCGCGAGCGCAAAAAACTCGGTGTCCTTCGGGTTAGAGCCTGGCCAACCCCCCTCGATATAGCCGACACCGAGATCGTCGAGGTGGCGAGCAATAGCAAGTTTGTCCTGCACCGAGAGGTTCAGACCCTCCTGCTGTGCCCCGTCTCGCATCGTCGTGTCGTAGACGTGGAAGTCAGCCGGGTCATGCTTGCCGAAATTGATGCTCATAAGGGATCTAGCCTACACTCCGCCAGACCTATCACCGGTCTCGGGACCGAGGTGCGCCAACGTCTCAGGACGCAAAATTTGCTCCAACTCATCTTTGGGAAGCAAGCCCTTTTCCAGCACCAGTTCGGCGACACCGCGACCGCTAGCAAGTGCCTCCTTGGCCAATTCGGTTGCTACCTCGTAGCCGAGATACGGGTTCAAGGCCGTCACCAGGCCGACCGAGCGAGCCACCTCTGCTGACATGTGATCGACGTTGGCGGTGATCCCCTTCACGCAATACTCGGTGAGCGAAATGATCGACATGCGCAATCGGTACAGTCCGGCGGCCAGGGAATAACAAATCACCGGTTCAAACGCATTCAACTGCAACTGCCCCGCCTCGGCGGCCATTGACACGGTTACATCCAGCCCGATGATCTGGAACGCGACTTGATTCACGACCTCAGGAATCACCGGATTTACCTTGCCTGGCATGATGCTTGACCCGGCCTGACGCGCCGGCAAATTTATTTCACCAATGCCGGCGCGCGGGCCGGAGGAAAGCAATCTCAGATCGTTACAGATCTTCGAAAGTTTGACCGCGACTCGTTTGAGTACACCCGACATCTGCACAAACGAACCGCAGTCTTGGGTGGCCTCGATCAAGTCGATCGCGGTCCTTAGCGGCAGCTCGGAGATTCGCGACAAGTGCTCGCAGGCCCGCGGTACATAGCCTTCGGGCGCGTTGAGTTGGGTCCCGATCGCGGTGGCACCGAGATTGATTACGTGCAGCAGGTCCAACGCCTCATCAAGGCGCTTTCGATCGTCGGCGATCATCAGCGCGTAGGTGCGAAACTCCTGGCCGAGCGTCATCGGCACGGCGTCTTGAAGTTGAGTACGACCCATCTTCAACACGTCGTGGAACTCTTCGGCCTTCGTCTCGAAAGCAAGTTGCAAACCGACCATCGCTTCGATCAAGTCGTGCGTGGCCAGCACCAGCGAGATTTTCACCGCAGTCGGGTACACGTCGTTAGTCGACTGGCTGAGGTTCACTTGCTCGTTCGGGTGAACGACAGAATAGTCGCCCAATTCGTAGCCGAGAATCTCTACGGCGCGGTTCGCGATTACCTCGTTTGCGTTCATATTCGTCGAGGTGCCGGCACCGCCTTGAATCACGTCGACGACAAACTGGTCACGCAGGCTCCCGGATCGGATTTCCTGACAAGCCGAAACGATCGCCTCGTATGGCTCGTCGGGCAGCAAACCCAGTTCGTGGTTCGTTTCGGCTGCGGCCTCTTTGACCATGGCCAACGCCTCGGGAAGATAGGGAATGATCGCGATCGGCACATCAGTGATCGGGAAGTTCTCCAGGGCCCGCATCGTGTGGACACCCCAATAAACATCCGCAGGAACTTCTCGCTCGCCAAGCAGATCGTGCTCGATCCGTACCGCGGGTGAATCTGTACTCATGCGGCCATCAAACCACCGTCAACGCAGTTCGGCGCCAACAGCCCTAGCTGCTTCGACAATCTTTTCGCGAGCCGCCTTGATCTGGGCGTCGGTGAGCGTGTGGTCGGCGGCGCGCAGTCGCACCGCAAGCGCCAACGATTTGCTTCCGACGCCCACTTGATCGCCGGTATAGACGTCGAAAAGTCGCACGGATTCGAGCAGTTCGGTCGAACCATCGATCGCACTGATCAGTTCGGCCGCCGGCAATTGTGCGTCAACCACAAACGCGAAGTCTTCCTTCGCAACCGGGAAGGCCGAGAAGTTTGGCTTATCCCCGATGGCTGGCGCTTGGGCAATCAGCGCGTCGAGATCCAGTTCGGCCGCAGCCACCCGCCCCGGCAGGCCGTACTCTTGGGCGACCTTCGGGTGGATCTCTCCGGCGTGACCGATTACCTGGTCGCCGACCCTGATCTGCGCACACCGGCCGGGGTGGAAGGGCGCGATTGACGCCTTCTCGATAGTTACCTTCACTTGGAGCCTGCTGGCCACCAACCGCACCAATGCCAGCGCGTCAGTCCAAGCGGCCGGCCGACCTGCGCCGGCCCAGCCCGAACGCTGCCGCTCCCCCACCAAGACCAGGCCCAAATGGCGCGGCTGGTTTGGTAAGGCCGCGTCTAACGCGGCGAGTTCGGCCGCTGTTGGCCGCTGGTCGACGCCATAGATTGGTGCTTCGCCGCCACCCGACTTGGTGAAGGTTCGGCCAATCTCGCTGAGTTGGACGCTGTCGTGGCCGCGACCGATGTTCAACGAGGCAGCCCGCAATAGGCCGATGAGGAGTGTCGGAGTTAGCCCCGGCTCCTGAGCCGACAAGGGATTGGCTAATAGCACTAGGTCGTGTCGCGGGTCGTCGGCCTCAATGCCGAGTTTCGCCAAATCAGCGGCCCCGACAAACGGCAACGTCGTCACCTCGACGAGCCCGGCACCGGCGACTACTTGACCAACCCGGCGGCGCAACTGCTGCTCGCGGGTGAGTCCGCGTCCGCCCGTTGGAGCGGGAAGAATCGACGGCACATTCTCATAACCCGCCGACCGCAAGGCCTCCTCAACGAAGTCGTACGGATCGTTGAGGTCGAATCGCCACGATGGTGGGGTGACGGTGAATTCGTCGCCCGTGCGGGTGACCTGGCAGCCGTTTCGCTCGTATACGTCCTGAGCGAACTCGGCAGAAATCTCGACACCGCTGATTCGCGCCGGCAAGTCGACGCTGAAGGTGACCGGTTTGAGTTCGGCCGGTTGACCGACGACAGTCGCCCCCGCTTCGAGTGTTCCGCCAGCGAGTTCGGCCAGCAATTGGGCCACTCTTGTTGCCGCGCGAAGTGGAAGTTTCGGATCCACCCCGCGCTCGAATCGCTTGGCCGCCTCGGTTGGTAGGCGGTGCCGCTTCTGCGCCCGGAAAATTGTCACCGGATCAAAGTGAGCTGCTTCGATGACGACGTCGGTGCTGGTCGAATCGATCTCGACGCTGCCGCCGCCCATCACGCCAGCGATGCCGATCGGGCCGCTGTCATCAGCGATGACCAGGTCTTCGGTCGAGAGATTGCGGACCGTTTCGTCAAGCGTGGTGATCTTTTCGCCTGCGGTGGCGCGGCGCACCACGATGTCGCCGCTTAGTTTGGCGCGGTCGTAACAGTGGTTTGGCTGGCCGAGTTCGAGCATGACGTAGTTGCTGACGTCGACGGTCAACGAGATCGGCCGCATCCCCGCGTCGGTGATGCGCTTGGCCATCCATTGAGGGGTCGAAGCCGTCGGGTCGATGCCCGTGACCACCAACGTAGTGAAAACCGGGCAAGCGGCCGCGTCATGGACTCGAACAGGGTAGGCGGCAGTGTCCGTGTTCGGCGAATCCAGCTCGGCCGGATCGGTGAAATCGACGCCGAACGCCAACGCCGTATCTCGGGCTACGCCGCGAAGGCTCCACGCGTAGCCGCGGTCTGGGTTTACCTCCAGGTCGAGAGTCTGGTCGTCGAGGCCGAGCAAGGAGATCGCGTCGTCACCGGGGGTTGCCGAATCTGGTTCAAGGACGATGATTCCGGCGGCGTCACCGGCCAAGCCAAGTTCGGCGGTCGAACAGATCATGCCGTCCGAAACGTGTCCGTAGGTCTTGCGCGAACCGATTTCAAAGCCCAGAACCGGCAAGAAAGTCCCGGGCAGGGACACAACTACCAGGTCGCCGACAACGAAGTTGTGGGCGCCGCAGATGATTCCTCGAGATGGCACATCTTCGCCTGGCGCGTCCGGGACGGACGGCTCGTTGAGCTCGGGGCCGACGTCAACTCGACACCAGTTGATCGTTTTACCGTTCTTCTGCGCTTCGGGAGAAATTGCGAGCACCCGACCGACCCGCAATGGACCCGAAAAGCCGCCGCCGACGATTTCCTCGAGTTTGAGGTCATACATCGTCAACCGGTCGGCGAGCTGTTCGGTGGTGACCGACTCGGGCAGTTCGACCAACGAACGCAGCCATTC
>JAKPAQ010000630.1 GCA_029779385.1 Actinomycetes bacterium
TTATTCACCGCAAAGGCGCAAAGAACGCAAAGGACACAAAGAAAATCAAAAACTTGTCGGAACTGCCCGAAGGTTTTTTCATTCACCTTTGGGGTAAATGGGCAAAGGTCAGTAAGATTTTGTTTCCTTTGCGATCTTTGTACCTTCGCGCCTTTGCGGTGAGGATTTTAGGTTCAAACTACTCCCGCACCTTGCGCACCACGTCGATGATGGACCCGTCGCGGTATTCGATGAGGCCGACGACCTTGTCCTCGAACTCCACCGGACGCGGGATGCCGGTAACGGCATAGACCTCATCCCTGAGCTGGCGGATGTCTTTCACCGGCGCACGGCGGCGGATCAGTTCGGCCTTGAGTTCCGGCAGATTGTCGTTAACCGCGATTCCGCGTTCGGTCACGATCACGCCGACCGTTTCACCCGGTGTGGTAATGCTCGTCACCGCGTCGCGCACAATCGGCAGCCGCCCACGGATCGACGGGGCAACGACAATCGACACCTTCGCCCCGGCCGCCACGTCGCAATGCCCGCCGGTGTTGTGCAGCAGATAACCCATCGACTCGGTATTGACGTTGACGTTGAAGTCCACGTCCACCTCGGTCGCGCTCAGGATGGCGCAGTCGAGCCGGTTCACAATCGCCCCGCAGTTGAACGGATTGGCGTAAGTGCCCGCCGTCATCTCCATGTGCCGCTGGTTGCGGCCCAGCGACTGCACCGCTTTCAGGTCAAAGCACTGCACATCGAACAGCGCTTCGAACAGCCCCTCTTCGAGCATGTCGACAAAGTTGCCGGTGATCCCGCCGCAGCCGAAGCTGCCCTTGATCTTGTCGCGGCGCATGATCTGCCGTACCTGTTCGGCCACGGCCAGCGAGGTGCCACCCGAGCCGGTCTGGAAGGAGAAACCGTTTTTGAGGTAGCCCGAGGCTTCGATCACCATCGTCGCGTATTTGGCGATCTGGAGATTGATCGGGTCGGTGGTGATCTTGAGCGTCGAGGAGACAATTTTCTTCGGGTCACCGAGGCTGGGCACCTGCACGACGAAATCAACCACTGACTGCGGAATACTGACCGGTACCGCCGGGAAGGGAACGAGGTTATCGGTCACCGCCACGACCTTGTGCGCGTGCTGCGCGTCGACCAGCGCGTAGCCGAGGCTGCCGCAGGCCGAGGGGCCGTACATACCGTTGAAGTTGCCGTATTCATCGCAGCAGGGC
>JAKPAQ010000644.1 GCA_029779385.1 Actinomycetes bacterium
GCCTCGGCCTAAACAAACCAATCAGCGACCCCAACATCAGTACGCGGCCTCAAAGTCATGACCCAGATGCTTTCACAAAACTACGAAACCTCCGGCCACCTCGTGTGCTTGGCAGGTTGTCGGTTTCCCCGGTTAGCCGGGGAAACCGACACAGGTTGGGGGAAACTTCCCACGATCAGTGACGGAAAACCCGGTTAGCCGGGGAAACTGTCACCAGGTCGAAGCGCGCCACTGGCCGGGGCCGACGCGGAGGGTGCGGCGGTGGCTGCGGACGGGGTGGCCCCATTCGCTGCGCGGCTTAGGCGTCGAGGTAGCGGCACGGGCGGACTGGCGGGCGGCAACGACCGCGACCAGTGCAGCCAGTTCCTCGGGCGTGGGGTCACCCTTGACCACCCGCAGCAGCGGGGGAGTCGCAGGAGTCTGGTCGGAGGTCACAGCGGGATGTTCCCGTGCTTCTTCGGCGGCAGCGACTCACGCTTGGTCGCCAACAACCGCAACGCCTTGACGACCTCGGAGCGGGTGGTCGACGGCTTGATCACGCCGTCGATGTAGCCGCGTTCGGCCGCGATGTACGGGTTGCACAATGTGTCCTCGTACTCGGTCATCAACTCCGCGCGCATGCCCTCAGGATCTTCGGCAGCGGCAATCTCGCGACGGTAAAGAATGTTGACCGCGCCAGAGGCGCCAACGACCGCGATCTGGCCAGTCGGCCACGACAAGTTGATGTCCGCGCCCAAGTGCTTCGAACCCATCACGTCGTACGCGCCGCCGTAAGCCTTGCGGGTGATGATGGTGACCAGCGGGACGGTCGCTTCGGCGTAGGCGTAAATCAGTTTCGCGCCGCGGCGGATGATGCCGTTCCATTCCTGTTCGGTGCCGGGCAAGAAACCGGGAACGTCCACAAAGGTCAGAACCGGAATATTGAACGCGTCGCAGGTCCGGACGAACCGCGCGGCCTTCTCCGAGGCGTCAATGTCGAGGCAGCCAGCGAACTGCATCGGCTGGTTTGCGACGACGCCGACACTCTTGCCCTCAACGCGACCACAACCG
>JAKPAQ010000286.1 GCA_029779385.1 Actinomycetes bacterium
CGTCTTCGGGCTGCAAAATCTTTGCCACGCCGGTGGAGGTGCCGACGGCGAGCTTGGTGTCGACGACCGCCGGCATGATCACGTTGATGATCACGCCGCTGGACTTGAGTTCTTCGCGCACGGCCTTGAGGTAACCGAACA
Organism: Actinomycetes bacterium; assembly: GCA_029779385.1. The sequence continues at coordinate 142 of JAKPAQ010000286.1, forward strand.
CGCCGTGCTTAGTCGCGGCGTAGGTGGCCTCGCCGGGAGTAGTGAGCAGCGACGCGGCCGACGCGATGTTGATGATCTGGCCGCGGCCGCGCTTCCGCATTGCCGGCGCAGCGAGCTTCACGCCGTGAATCGTGCCCATCAAGTTGACCTCGAGCTGGGACCGAAGCGCCCGTTCTGGCTCTTCGTCGAAGCGGCCAACCCACATGACGCCGGCGTTATTGACCAGCACGTCGATATCGCTGAAATGCGCGGCCGAGTCGGCGAGGAACTTCTCAAACGATTCGCTCTTTGACACATCGAGGGCGAATCCGCCCGCTCGTGGGCCAAGTGCTTCGGCGGCTGAAGTAGCGGCCGCGGCATCCAAGTCGCCGATGGCGACGCAGTAGCCGGCCTTGTAAAGATCCTTGGCGATTGCCAGGCCGATTCCTTGGGCACCACCGGTGACGGCGGCGACGCGGGTAGCTCCGGGGCGTGGCGACTGATTCGGGTTGGTCATGCGTTCACCTTAGATGCGTTGGCGGCGCGTTCGCGACCGCGTTTCATTTCGCCCTTCATCTTCCACAAGAAGCCGTCAAAATCGACCTCCATCGTGTGCCTGGCCGACTGGTAGAACCGGTGAAGGTAGGCCCGATGCTCCTCGTCCATTTCGCGCCGCATCTGCGACTTGGACGGCAGCGAGTATTTGCCAGACAGCAGTTCGGCGACCATCCTGCTTTGCGATTCGGCCAACGGCATGACCGCGCCAACTGGTTGAAGCAGGCCGATGAAGTAGAGCCCATCGTGGTCCGGGTGAACGGCCCGGTGCCAAAGCGGCAGGTTGTTGTCCTTGGCGGCCAAGAAGTCCTCGTCGAAGAACGGGAACGTCACCTTGTAGCCAGTGGCCCACACAATGAGGTCGGCCGGTGTGCTGGTGCCATCGGTGAACACGACCCGATCGCTCTCGAGGCGCGAGATCCCGGGCTTGACGGTGATTTTGCCGGCCGCAAGGCGGTCACGGATCGTTTGGGACTGCACCGGATGGGACTCGCCCGGCGCATGTGGCGGCGTCGGCAGGCCGTAGTTCTTGAGGCTGCCAGAGATGGTGGCGCCAATGCGCAACTTCATGCGGGTGGCCGCCCACGGCAGCCACTCGGGCACCGTGATCTGATCCAGCGGCACTCCGGCGATGAGTTTCTTCATCCACCCACTGACCGCGCCGGATCGAGATGGTGGCGCTGCGGGCGGTGTAGGAAGCCTCGACCGAGATGTCCATCGCCGAGTTGCCGGCGCCAACGACGACGACGTCCTTGTCGGCCAGAATCGAGGCGTCGCGGTAGTCGTGAGCATGGATCTGCTCACCGGCGAAATCGCCCGGGTAGACCGGATCGGGCCACTGCGGATCCCAGTGGTGACCGTTGGCCACCAAAACCGCGTCGTAGTGCTCGGTGTGCGGTTCGCCTCCGCCGGTGGCGCTGGTCGTAACTAGCCAGCCACCGTCAGGGTCTGGGGCGACGTGGTCAACGGTCGTGTTGAAGGTGATCTTGTCGCGGAAACCGAAGTGATCCACGTACTCCTCGAAATACCGGTGGACCTGACTGTGGGACGCATAAGGCGGGTAGCTCTTCGACATCGGGAAGTCCGAGAACGCCATCCGGGCGCAGGAGGTGTTGATTTCGAGCGTCTCGTAGCAGGCAGACTGGCCGTTCGGGTTGTCGAACATCCAGTTTCCGCCGATCGAATCGCCTTTCTCAAAGCAATCAAACGGAACCCCGGCTAGATAGAGCGACTTGGCCGCGGCGAGCCCAGAGGAGCCGGCGCCAATCACGCAAGCCTTCGGCAAAGTTGGGTTGGGCAAGATCGGCCTAGAAGGTGCTTTTGCGCGGTCTTTTTGTCGAACCCGGTAAGTCATTGGGTCATCTTGTCAAACATCTGCAAGTCCGTGAGGTAACTCACCGTCACGAGTTCCTTTGAATCTGACAAATTTGGTGTCCCTCTAGAGTCAGTGGGGCAACATTTGGGAAGCATCGCGAAGTCAATTGCGGTAATCACAAAGGGAAACGGGATCGAATGACGAATCTGAGAATTGGCTCTTCGCTGGACTCTGACGGCACCGCAGTTGAACTGGCCGCGTCGAGATTCAATCGCCACACGTTCTGGTGCGGCCAAAGTGGCAGCGGAAAAACCTATGCGCTTGGCGTGGTCTTAGAGCAGTTGCTGATGCACACGGAGTTGCCGATGCTCATCTTGGACCCCAACGGTGACTTCACCCGGATTCGCGAGACTCGGAGCACGGCGGCCAAGGCTGAGGTGGAACGGATTGCCGAGACTGACATCCGCACTTTCGGCTCCGGCGCTAGCGTTCATGAGCGGTTGCACGCTCGATACACCGAACTTGAAGCTTCATCCAAGGCGGCGGTGTTGCAGCTTGACCCAGTTGCCGATGCCGACGAGTACAACGTCTTGATCCGAGTAAAAGAGGAAGCAGCGAAGTTCGATTCGAGTGAGATGTTGCGGCGCCTGCGCGAATCCGGGGAATCGTCAAAGGCCCGACTCGCGAACCGGATGGAAAACCTTCAAGTGCTCGAATGGGACTTGTGGGCTCGTGGTGCCGAATCGGTCGTGGACGTAATCGATCAGCGGCCCAGAGCAACCGTGCTGGACCTGGGCGGCTTCGCCCATCCGGCCGAGCCGAAGGTAGCGGCTCTTGCAGTGCTCGAACACCTATGGGCGCGGCGCGAGGAACGTCGACCGATCTTGATCGTGATCGACGAGGCACACAACCTGTGCAACCCCGAACCCCGGACGGCCGTCGAGCGGGCCCTGACCGAGCAGTTGGTGCAGATCGCGGCGGAGGGCCGAAAGTTTGGCCTGTGGCTTCTGCTGTCTACGCAACGGCCGACGAAGATCCACCCGAACGTGCTCTCCCAATGCGACAACCTCGCATTGATGCGGGTGAATGCGCCGCGGGATCTGGCCGAGCTCGCCGAGGTTTTCGGTTTTGCTCCTGAAGAGGCGATCCGCCAGAGTGCGCAGTTCCGTCAAGGGCAGGCACTTTTTGCGGGCGGATTCATCTCGGAGCCCACGGTGGTGCAAATGCGAGATCGAATCACTGAAGAAGCCGGTGGTGACGTGAAAGTTCCGTTGCGGACCACGCAGTAGTCGTCTGATTCAGCGCTCGCAACTCGACAACTCCTATACCCCTATGGGTATAGTTATGGCATTCATAAATACCCTTTGGGGTATCACCGAAGAGAAATTGAGGATTGCGCCATGTGTCGAGGAGTTACCTGCCGGACGTGCGGAAAGACCACTTGGGCCGGCTGCGGGCAACACATCGCCTCGGTGAAGGCGACCGTGCCCCCCGGACAGTGGTGCAACGGCAAACACACTCAGGCCGAAATCGATGCCGCTAAGGCGAACCAGGGCGGTTTCTTTGCCCGGATGTTCGGCCGCTGACCAAAATGCGACGGATTCTATTTCCGCTAATTGCATTAGGCCTGCTGGTCGGTTTGGCAGGCTGCTCCACGGCCGAGGCCGACAGCGTTAAGGTCGGCCCGGATGCAGTCGTGCTGGACGTGCGTACGCCGCAGGAGTTCGCCGCCGGCCACCTAGACGGTGCCGAACTGCTCGACTTCAATTCGGGTGACTTTGCCGCCGCGATTCCAAATCTCGACCCGGGCGACGAATACTTCGTCTACTGCCGCTCTGGGAACCGTTCGGGCCAAGCAGTTGCCATGCTCGAAGACGCAGGGTTCGACAACGTCACCGACTTGGGCGCACTCGAATCTGCGGCATCGGCAACAGGCATTTCCATCGTGAACTAGTTGCGTCAGGTGACTGGCAAATCCCAAGTCAGGTAAACCTTTCGCTGCGCCACGAATGCGCGTGCGCCAGAGTAGGGCGATGATCGCTGTTCACACCGCCATCAAGCGTTATCCGTTGGTATTCGCGACTCTGCTGATCGGTGCGATTGGACTTCTCTTGCTGGCGACCCCTGCCAAGGAGTTCGCGCCGTGGCTCGTTGGCGGCTATGCGCTGATCATCGCGGCGATCGAAGCAGTCGGGATGATTCGCCAGTTGCTCAACGGGCACGCCGGCCTAGACATTCTCGCGGTCACCGCGATCACCGCCGCTGTCCTTGTCGGCGAGCCGTGGGCCGCGTTGGTAGTGGTCTTGATGCTCACTGGTGGCGCAGCGTTGGAGGACTACGCCGAGAATCGGTCTAAACAAGAACTGACGGCACTGCTGAAAAAGGCGCCCCAAACCGCCACTCTGATCCTCACGGACCAGTCCGGCCCCGGCGCAGAAGAAGTGACCAAAGAGGTCCCGGTCGAGGAAATCAAAGTTGGAGACCGGTTGTTGGTTCGCCCGGGCGCCCTCGTGCCGGTCGATGCGGTGTTGCTCTCTGAGCGTGGCGTATTCGACGAGTCGTCACTAACCGGTGAAAGCCTGCCAGTCGATCGCGCTTCAGGTGAGCGAGTAGCCAGCGGCGCAGTAAATGGCGCGAACGCCGTTTCGATGCGAGCCAAGGCCGAAGCCGCCGACAGCGAGTATCAACAGATCGTCCGACTAGTCGAGCAGGCCGCCAGCAGCAAGGCGAAGGTCGTTCGCCTCGCCGACCGATACGCGGTTCCCTTTACCGTGCTCTCGCTGTTCATCGCCGGCGTCGCCTGGGCAGTTAGTGGCGATGCGGTGCGGTTCGCCGAAGTGCTGGTGGTGGCCACCCCGTGCCCACTGCTCATTGCCGCTCCCGTGGCGTTCCTCGGCGGAATGAGCCGAGCAGCCAAATTCGGCCTAATCGTCAAGGGTGGTGGAACCCTCGAGCAACTCTCCCGAACTCGCTCGGCGGCGTTCGACAAGACCGGCACGATCACTAGTGGGCGACCAAAACTCGAAAGAATCGTGCCGAGCGAAGGCTTCACCGAGAACCGGCTACTTCAGCTGGCGGCCTCAGCCGAGATCTACTCCTCCCACGTGCTCGCTCACTCGGTGATCGCCACCGCCAAAGACCTGAAATGCGGACTGCTCGAAGCAAGCCAGGCGCGCGAAGTCGCGACTGATGGGGTGGAAGCGAAATTCGACGTCGATTCACCAACGGGTGAAGTGACGGTGCGGGTCGGTAAGCCATCTTGGCTAACGAAGTTCGCGCCCGACCTTGAGCGCGCAGAACTAAACCCCGGGGAACTTGCGATCTATGTCGCCGTTGATGATCGGTTCGCCGGCGCGATCGTGATGCGCGACCAGGTGCGGGCCGAGGCAGATCAAGCGTTGAGCGAACTGCGTGAACTGGGCATCGACCGAATGCTGATGGTCACCGGTGATGTTGCGGCCACCGCCGAACCGATCGCGGCGAAACTAGGAATCTGCGAAGTTCACGCCGAGTGCCGGCCAAGTGAGAAAGTCCAAATCGTCAGCCAAGTGCAGCCAAGGCCGCTGATCATGGTCGGCGACGGACTAAACGACGCCCCCGTGCTGGCGGCCGCCGACATTGGGTTTGCGATGGGCGCCAGAGGCGCGACGGCGGCCAGCGAGTCGGCCGATATCGTCAACCGCTTCGACAGCTTGTTGGGATTGCCGCGAGCAGTCCGAATTGGCAAGGACACCGTGCGAATCGCGCTACAGAGTATTTGGTTGGGCATCATCATCAGTGTCGCCTTGATGCTCGTGGCCGCCTTTGGTTACTTGCCAGCACTGGTGGGTGCCTGGTTGCAAGAACTCGTCGATTTGGTCGCGATTCTTGGTGCCCTGCGAGCGATCGGGCCGCGCTCCGAGCGCAAGATGCAAGCAGTGAAAACGAAGACCTCAAATCTGGCAGGAGAAAAATCATGACTACCGACATCGTTTCCGGTCAGCACCCTGACGAACCGCACGCCAAAGACACCGGCCAGAAACTGAACTGGCTGCGTGCCGGGGTATTAGGCGCCAACGACGGCATTGTTTCTACTGCCGGTGTCGTTATCGGTGTGGCCGCCGCGACCCCAAACAACGTGGCCGCCATCGCAACTGCCGGTGTGGCCGCCTTGGTGGCCGGAGCGTTCTCGATGGCCGGTGGCGAGTACGTCTCGGTGAGCACTCAGCGTGACACCGAAAAGGCGTTGATTGAGAAAGAAAAACAAGAACTTGCCGAGATGCCGGAGGCGGAACTCGCCGAGTTGGCCGACCTCTACCGTCAGCGCGGACTATCTGTTGACCTAGCCCAACAGGTTGCGGTGGAGTTGACGGCACATGACGCGCTGGCCGCCCACGCGGAAGTAGAACTCGGGATCGACCCGCAAAACTTCACTAACCCTTGGGTTGCTGCCGGATCTTCGTTTGTTTCTTTTGCGCTCGGCGCGGCCATACCGCTGTTGATCATCTTGTTCCCGGTAGGCGAAAACCGGGTCTGGATTACCGCCCTCGCGGTCCTGTTCGGTTTGCTGCTGACCGGTTGGATAAGTGCCGCGCTTGGCGGCGCCCCCCGCGGCCGCGCGATCTGGCGAAACATCATGATGGGTTCGGCAACCATGGTCGCCACCTATGTCATCGGCCTCATTTTCGGGGTCGCAGTCGGCTGATCGAAGCCAACGAAATTCAGCTAGCTGCGGGGGTCTGACTGGCGATGATTGCACTGCGCTCGGACTCGGTCAGCCCGCCCCAGACTCCGTAAGGTTCGTGGACAGTCAGGGCGTGCTCGCGGCAGCGGGCGAGCACTGGGCAACTCGCACAGATCTGCTTTGCCGCGTCTTCGCGTCGTTGACGCCGCCGGCCTCGCTCGGCTTCGGGTGAGAAGAAGACTGCCGAGTCCTCACCCATGCAGGCGCCTTCCCATTGCCACTCGTAGGACTCGATGATCGGCGCTGGTAGTCGCTTGATGTTGACCATGTTCCTGTGCCCCTAAGTCTGGTTTTACCCGGTTTGACGGCTGGCTTCAGTTGCGTGTTTTCGACCGTACTCGCCAACTTATTCAAAGTGCAAGACCCTTGAATAAGTTTAGAATTTGGTGATGGACCGGCGCTGGACCGTGGGCACGCTTTCACAGCTGCTGCAGATCGCCGGACCGACGTTGCGCACTTGGGAACGGCGCTACGGAATCGGGCCGACTCATCGAACGCCTGGCGGGCACCGGCGCTACACGATTATCGACGCCGATCGAGTCGCCACCATGTCTTCATTTATCGCCGAAGGGATGGCGCCGCGAGACGCCGCCGAACTCGTGAAGAAGATGTCACCGGCAGAGCTTGCGGCCGCAGTTGCGGCCGGCGAGGACGGCCGCACCGACCTGCTGCGCGAGCACCAGATCGCCGAATTCGTTTCGGCCGCGGCCGCTCGGAACCCAAAGCAGATCGCCGCGATCACCGAATCGACAATTGGTCGCAACGGCATCGCCGAGGCGTGGGACCAAGTAATCGCGGTCGCATTGACCGAGATCCGTGCAGGCACCGCGACCGGCGCGATGGCTACGGCCACCGAAGAATTGGTGCGAACGCGGGTGGAGAACGTCATCCGCGCGCTCGGCCCGTTCGCCACTACTGCGACCGCACCAAAAGTGGTGGTTGCGGCCCTGAGCGACCCAATCCAAAGCCTGCCGATCGCCGTTACGGCAGCCGTGTTGGCGCAGGCGGGCTGCGAAGTTACCGATTTGGGTGGGCGAGTTGATAGTGCCGCGGTGGCCGCTTTCGTCGACCAGGCCAAGCCCGAAGCAGTGATCTTGTGTTCGTGGCGGCCCGCTAAACCAACCGAGCCGAGGTCGATACTTAGTTCGTTCAAATCTGACGTTGTGTTGGTCGGTTCGGCTTGGCCAGAATCAGCGAATCCAGTTCGGTCAATGATCGGATTGGCCCGGCAGGTGCTTGACCAAAACCCTGACGAACTACCCTAGAAGTTATGGCCGAAAAGCATGTTGAAGTCGAAATTGATGGACCGATCGCCCACGTTTGGTTGAGCCGTCCCGAGAAGCTGAACGGGATCACTTTCGACCTGCTTGACGGGTTGATCGACGCGGCCGCGCAGATCGAAGCCAACCCGAACGTGCGGGTGGTTCTGCTTGAGGGCCGCGGCGACTCGTTCTGCGCCGGTTTGGACTTCGCTGCCGTCATGACCGACAAAAAGCGCGTTATGCGCTACTTCCTGCCGAACATTTTCAAAGGAACTAACCGTTTCCAGAGTCCGCTATGGGCTTGGCAAGAACTTTCGGTGCCGGTTATCGCGATCACCCGCGGTCACGTTTTCGGCGGCGGCATCCAGTTGGCCCTGGCGGCGGACTTCCGGTTCACCACGCCCGATTGCCAGTGGTCGGTTCTCGAAGCCAAATGGGGTCTCGTACCCGACATGAGCGGCACGGTTCCGCTAGCTGAACTAGTTGGCGCCGACCTGGCCAAGCGCCTAGTAATGACTGGCGAGGTGTTCTCGGGCGAGCAGGCCGTTAGTTATGGCATTGCCTCTGGTGTTGCCGATGACCCGACCAAACCGGCGATGGAACTAGTCGACCAACTCTTGGCTCGCTCACCCGACTCGGTGGCGGCCTCAAAGCGGTTGATCAACAAGACCCGTCGCGGTTCGGTGCGCCAAGCTTTCCGGCTCGAACGGCGACTTCAGCAGAAGATGTTCAAGTCCCCGAACACGGCGATCGCTCGCAAAGCGGGCATGTCCAAGACCGAGCCAGAGTTCGGTCCGCGCACGTTCGGCCGCTGACCGTTTTTCGGTTCGCGGCGCTGATTGTTAGGGTTGCCCGGTGAGTGACGAGAAGCCGAGCAAGAAGGTTGCCGACCAGTACGACCGTGGTTACGACTACACGACCTACTGGAACAACCGCGATTACGAGAACGGTGCGGAGCGAGTGGCGATCCGCCGTCTGCTCAAAGGCCGCCGGTTCGCGAAGGCCGCCGACGTCGGTGGTGGCTTCGGTCGCTTGGCGATTTTGCTTCGCGAATACGCCGACCAAGTCACCTTGGCCGAGCCGAGTCAGACGCAACTTGATGCGGCCGAGAAGTTCCTAGCCGGAACCGATGTCATCAAGGCCCGCCAGCAGGCTGACGCATTGCAGTTTGCCGATGGCGAGTTGGACCTGATCACGATGGTGCGAGTCATGCACCACATCCCCGAGCCGACCAAAGAGTTCGCCGAGATCGCTCGCGTTCTTCGCCCCGGCGGCACGGCAATTATCGAAGTGGCGAACTACGGCCACTACAAGAACCGCCGAGCCTTCAAGAAGGCGGGCCGCGAGCTGCCGGCCGAACCAGTCAGCATTCGCACTGTTGCCGCCGATGAGCCCGACGCGATCGCGTTCGTGAACCACAACATCGACACGGTTGTCGCCCAGTTGGCCGATGCCGGACTGGTGTTGCAGGGCAAACTTTCGGTCTCGAACCTGCGCAGTCAGAAACTGAAGAAGATCCTGCCGACGTCGTTGATGGTCGCGGTCGAGAAGGTGCTGCAAAAGCCGCTCGCCAAGAGCGACTTCGGCCCGTCGATCTTCCTCGAACTACGAAAGTCCTGACCGACCTCAAGCGGCGGTTAGTCGGTTGGTGCGGTTAGCCGGGCCAGCACTTCACGCACGTGGGTTAGTGCCGTCGGATTGCTGATCCCGCAAAAGTCGTTGTAGTAGAGACCGTCGCCGATCAGTTGGATTGTGCGGGCGAGTGCTTCGTCGTCTAGGTCCTCTTTTAGAACCGTGAACCAAGAGTCGCGGATTTCGGCGAGCACGTCTGCTGCTTGGTGGGTGTTTTCTTGAGCGACCCGCGAGGCGGCGATCAGCGCTCGATCAAAATCGCTGCCGGAGGCGACCGAAGTTTGTAGGTAGTACTCCACCGGGCCCGCTTCGGCCGTTCGCATTAGTTCGACGTCGGTCGCGCCCTGTTCGCGCAGTCGCTCGACCATGCCGTCGACGAGGGCTTCCTTGCTGCCGAAGTGATAGAGCAGGCCCCCCTTGGACACCCCGGCCGCGGCCGCGACAGCGTCGAGGGTCGCCGCGCGGCTGCCCTCGTTGACCAGCAACTGCTCGAAGGCATCGAGGAGGCGGTCGCGGGTGCTTCGCTGCTGCGGCATGCAGACAGCCTAGTGAACTGGCCAACAGGCACCCCAACTGATTTGAAACTGTACCGTCCAGACGGTACAGTAATCGGGTGTCAGTGATTAGCCCAACCCGAGCAGGCCAGCGCGAATGGATCGCACTCGGCGTGCTCATGCTGCCTGT
>JAKPAQ010000007.1 GCA_029779385.1 Actinomycetes bacterium
GCCGGTGACCTGGATCCCAGTTACGCCAGGAACCTGGCGCAGAGTCCACGCGATTTGGGCCGAAAGTTGACGCTGCTTCGCGGCCGACAGCTCCCCCACTCGCGTTGAAAACTCGACCTCGGCAACTCCGTCGACAATCGGCACTGAGGACCGCAAGTCCGCGGCCTCACCCACGGCCGTGCTCAACCCGGGCGGGTCGGCGCGCTTCGGACCGATTGCGATACTCGTCATCAGCGAGGTCGCCAACTGATCACCAACAACTTCATAAACCGGCACCGGAACGACTCTTCGACCGGACTCGTCAAGGAAGTACAACTCGAACCCGCGAATGTAGTCGTCGAACCAACGTTGACTCACTAGGACGCCAGGTGGCGCGGTGTTGATCCGCCACTGCCCGTCCTGTTTGACCATGTCAACCTCTAGTCGCTCTGTTGCCGACGATGGGCTGAGCCGGCCCTGCTCATCTAAATAGGACGAAAGTTGCAGTTCGAGCCAACTCGATGCACCTTCGGTTTTCGGTTGAGCCACCGAATAGACCGTCGTCGACTCGTTCGGCCGCCAGCTTCGAGCCGCGCCTGCAGTTAGGTATTGGGCCGCTACCCGGTGCGAAACCGGATAGGCGAGCATCGCGTCGAGAAACCCACGCATGATCTGCTCTCGGCTTGCGCCCGGGATCGGCCCGGCCGGGGTGTAGCGAACGGTGCTCTGCCCCAGTCCACCGTCATCATCGACTCGCTCAACTTGGCCAGAACTTGGAATTGCCGCGCATGCTGCGGTCAGCACGCTAGTGACGATCAGCGCCACCGTGAGTCGAAGACGGCTAATCATTCGAACTCCGCCGGCATGACTGCTCCGCTGACCTGCTCGCCAACGTTTCGCGGCAAGGTCAAAATGAACTCGGTCCCCAGCCCCGGCTTGGACCAGACCTCGAGCCGGCCACCATGAAGCGCCGCGTCTTCGCGCGAGATCGCCAAACCCAAACCTGTTCCGCCGTGCGAGCGCGCCGGGTCGCCTCGCCAAAACCGGTCGAAAACCCGCCGCACCTGCTCGGCGGTCATTCCCACGCCGTGGTCCCGTACGGAAAGCGAAACTCGATCGGCCGCTTGCGCGACGCTAATTTCCAGGGTCTGGGACTGGCTGTACCGAATCGCATTCGCCAACAGGTTTCGCACCATGCGATCAACTCTACGAATATCGGCATCAACGACGGCCGGTTCAGCCACGCCAAGAGCCGTCGCCGAGATTTGGGCGCGCACCAGCGACTCGTCAGCGGCAGCGGCCTTAGCCACCTCGGCCAGATCGACCGGATCAAGTTCGAGGGTGGCCGCACCCGCATCGAAGCGGCTCAAATCCAACAGGTCTGACAGCAGTGCCTCAAACCGGCCCAATTCTGCGTTTAGGAGCTCAGCCGAACGGGCCGTTTGTGGATCGAAATCACCGCGCGCCTCAAGCAAAACTTGGCTGGCCATTTGAACGGTTGTCAGTGGGGTTCGAAGCTCGTGCGAAACGTCAGAGACGAACCGTTGCTGCAGCATCGACAGGTTCTCCAGTCGGCGGATCTGACTTTGCAGACTCTCGGCCATCTGGTTGAACGAGGAACTCAGCCGGGCAATATCGTCATCGCCTTTGACGTGCATCCGCTGTTCGAGGTTGCCGGCCGCGAACCTTTCGGCGATTCGGCGCAACAAACGCAGCGGGTCGACGACCTGGCGCGAGACGAGCCAGGCGACCATGCCGACCATGATCAGCAGGACTGCACCGCCAGAAAGCAAAGCGTTTCGCACTAGGTCCAAAGTTTCTTGCTGGTCGGCCATCGAGAACACGTAGTAGAGCGCGTACTGCTCATGTGACCCAGGATCGGTTACCCGACTGCCGACTGTGACCACGGGAGTCCGATCAGGTGAGCCAACCGTCGACAGACTCGAAAATGTCCAAAAGACGCCCTGCTCCGAACCGACCTGCTTGACCAAATCTGGGTCGACATCTGCCAAATCTAGATCGCCCGAAGACCTCACCGGCGCTTGTCCGGCAGCTCCGAGTGGGCCGTGCAGAACGAGGTCGTAACTTCTCACTTCGCCCTTGGTGGCGGCCAACGAGTCCACTAGTTGTGTAAGCGCCTGCGACTGGGGGGCACGCTCGGTGTCCACGGCGGCGTCGAGTTGAGATTGGGCCTGCTCGAATCCGGCCCGCGCTTCAGCGATGGCCACTTCGCGCCGGTTGTCGGCGAGGCCACCGGCAACATCGCGCAGCAGGGCAAAGCCGACGATCAAGATGACTGCGGTGCTCAGCAAGACAGTCGTTGCGACCACGCGGGTTCGCAACGAGCGACGCCACAGCCGAACGAGCGGGCGCATCAGTCAGCGGCCGGGGCAATCGCCTGATAGCCGACACCGCGCACGGTGCGAATCACCCTCGGTGACTCAGCGTCGTCTTCGATCTTCTGCCGCAAACGAGTCATATGGACGTTGACAAGTTTCGTGTCGCCAGGATGGTGGTAACCCCAGACCTTTTGCAGCAGCACTTCGCGGCTGAAAACCTGTTCTGGTGCCGAGATCAGACAAGCAAGCAGATCAAACTCAAGCGGAGTCAGTGAGACTGGCTTGCCGTCTCTGGTCACCGTGTGAGCTTGCGGGTCCAAGACGATTTCACCGAATTCGATCCGTCCGGCCAATGGATCGGTGCGCCGCAATCTGGCCCGTACCCGGGCGACGAGTTCGTTGTTTCGAAACGGCTTGGTGATGTAGTCGTCGGCGCCGACTTCGCGCCCATCGACGATGTCCGTCGTGTCGCCCTTGGCGGTCAACATGATGATTGGGACGCCCGAAACCGCCCGAATCTGGCGGCATACTTCCATCCCGTCAATGCCCGGCAGCATCCGATCGAGCAAGATCACGTCGGGGCGGAACTGCTCGAAAGCGGCCATCACCTCGTCGCCGGTGTTACAGATCCGAGTGCGCAGGTCCTCACCTTCAAGCACGATCGCGAGCATTTCAGCCAAGGCTGCATCGTCATCGACGACGAGCACGCGATCGTGCTTGGAACGGCGAACGGTCATGCTCAGTAGCGGTAGTGGTCCGACTTGTACGGGCCGGCCACATCGACGCCCAAGTACTCGGCCTGCTCCTTGGTCAACTCGGTGAGTTCAACACCGAGTGCGTCCAAGTGAAGGCGGGCAACCTCTTCGTCGAGATGCTTGGGCAGCACGTGAACCCCTAGTTCGTACTGGTCGGCCTTGGCGAACAGTTCAATCTGGGCGAGCACCTGGTTGGTGAACGAGTTGCTCATCACGAAGG
>JAKPAQ010000034.1 GCA_029779385.1 Actinomycetes bacterium
TCCTAACAACCACCTGACCAAGGCGATGCAGCGCGGCGTCCGCGGGCTTGAGAAAAACGGTTTCAGCGTCCGGCGCATCCTGCCGGTCGATCTGATGGCCGGCATCCATGCCCGCGAGTTCCGAGCCGACTTCGCCAAGCAAACCAAAACCGGACTGCTGGCGTTCAGCGTCCGCATCGACACCGACGGCAACGTCACCAACCCCAAACCATAACCAAACACCACCATGAACAAACTGTATTGGATCGTCTGCGACGACAAGGAAACCAACGTATTCGAAGGCCGCTATCAGGGACGCACCCGCGGAGAGGCACTGAAATTCCTCAAGCAGTCTCTCGGGCGCAAGACGCTCAACGGGCTGGTCTTCACCATCACCGAGATCCCCGTGCCGCTGATCCGCGAGATCGTGGTGGAAATCCTCGCCGGTGGTGACGGCAGCAACGTCGCGCTTGCCGCGAATGTCGTGCCGATCACCCGGCCCGGACCCGAGGTCGCCCCGGGACGTTACGATGCGTTCGCCGACGCGGCAGAGCCCGAGCCAACGCCAGCGGAGGCCACTCCGACCAAGGCCAAAGCCAAGGCATCCAAGCCCGCCAAGAAGGTCGGCAATCCCGGCCACGGCGACGAACACTGGACCAAAGTGAAAGCCCACTGGCTGAAATGCCGCAGCGTGAAACAAACCGCCGAGCACTTCGGCCTTTCGCCCAACACGCTGAAAACCCGCATCCGCAGGGAGGGCTGGAGCCAATGAACGCGCCCGACTGGACACCGACCGTCGGCGACGGCGCGACCGTCTGCCACTACAGCGACCGGACCGCCTGCACGGTGATCCGGATCAGCCCCAGCGGCAAAACCATCTGGATGCGGGAGGACAGCGCCACTCTCGACAACTGGAAACCCGAGATCGTGCCCGGTGGATTCGCCGGGCACTGCGTGAACAACGCCGAACAGCGGTATGTCTATCAGCCGAACGCGGACGGCCGCGTCCACCGCGCGTCGCTCCGCAAGGACGGCAGGTTCCGCACCACCAATGGCGAGCGGGTGATTTCCGGCCGCCACCAATTCCACGACTACAACTTCTGATGAAGGTCGAAGTGGCTAAATACCGCAAACCCGATGGCTACGCCACGCGCTACTGGTCGGTGCTGGTTGATGGCGAACTGCTCGCCGTCACCCTCTATCGGAAAGGCGCGATGGCCGTAGCCCGGGCCATCACCAACCCCAACCC
>JAKPAQ010000042.1 GCA_029779385.1 Actinomycetes bacterium
TGGCTGGAAGTCCCAGTCGCGGTCGGCGTCGGGGTGGCCGTCATACCAGTAGACGAAGTCTGCGGCACCGTACGAACCGTTCAGGTCAATGCCGGGCAGGTCAAGTTCGCGGTCGCGGCGAGCGCCGGTGGCGAACACGACGGCGTCATAGAAACTCTGCAGGTCTTCGAGTTTGATGTCGGTGCCGAAGTTGACGTTGCCGAAGAAGCGGATGTCGTCATTGGACATCACTCGTTTGAGCGCCTTAATGATCTCTTTGATCCGCGGGTGGTCTGGTGCCACGCCGTAGCGGATCAACCCGAACGGGGTTGGGTCGCGATCGAGGATGTCGACGGTCACGTCGAGGTCTTCAGTTTTCGTGAGGATGTCGGCGGCGTACACGCCTGCCGGGCCGGCGCCAACGACGGCAACCCGCACCTTTCTGTCCACAGTCATAAGTCAAGCCTAAGAGGTCAATCCACAATTTAGGATCGCTGACCGGTATCTGGACGAACGTCACACTCGGTCGGTAGTTGGCATGAACGCTGCTTTGGCGGCTTCGCGCAGGATCTGATCGAGTTCGGCCTCGTCGCGAGGTGCGGCATGTAGGCCTGTTTCCCAGCGGGTTTCGGTCGGTCGGCCGATCCGTCGACGGTGAAGGTCATAACTGGCCCAAACGACTTCGACGTCGTCTCGGCCGGTCAGATCGCGCTGGAGCACATGCGCGGTGATTGCCGCGTTTGCGATCACTGACAAGTCGATCAACGCTTCGCGTGAGCCAGCTAGACGCAGCGGGTTGGCGCCTACCTCCAGCTCGACGGCGCGAACGGCCAGGCGCACCCCGGCCAGCAGGGCGTCGACGATGGAACGCAGCGGCGCGTCGTGCACGATCGCCAAGTAGGACTCCGGTTGCAGGAGCGCGTCGACCGCAGCGGTGACCGCGCCGCAACCGGAGTGGCCGAGGACGGCCATCACCTTCATGGTCGGCAAGGCGGCTGCGGCGTAGTGCAAACTTCCCAAGCACTCGCGACCGGGCACGTTTCCAGCGACCCGCACCACGAATAGTTCGTTCGCCGCGGCTCCCAGCACAAGCTCTACCGGGACGCGCGCATCCGAGCAGCTAAGAACGGCCGCATACGGTTCTTGGGGCAACCCCTGACCCTCGGCCAATGGCAAACCGAAAGCCTCGGCGCTCACCTGGCGGGTATGACGAGCGCCCGGTTCGCCCAGTCGTGCAAACCGCCTGCTGCCGGCTTCGAGCCGAACTAGGGCGTCGTGTGCCGTCGCCGGTAGCGGGGGGCTCACGTCGGCGCGTTCTTGCCAGGTGAGTCGGCGCAATTGTTTGGCTGGGTTCTGTGCTTGGGCCCAGGGTGTCGCCGAGGTGATGAACTCCAGCGGCAGTGGCCCATAAAAGTGGGGGAACTTTTCTACCCCAGCCGGCCCGAGGCTTTCCTCCCAGTTGAGCCGCGAATCGTCGTCGCGGACGGAAACCTCCAACAAGACGACGTCAGCGTCATCGTCGAAGAACATGCGGGCGGTGCCGGCTACTTGCGCAGCGGTTGACAGGTGAACGAAGCCCTCGCTAGCCAACGAGGCCGGCTCGTACTCCTCGCTGCCTTCGACTTGGGCCCATTGGTCGGCCGGGATCAGGTGGAACAAACGCTGGCTGCTCACCCGTCGATTATTGCCGGTTCCCGGTTCAGCCTTGCCCGGGGACTTTGGGGTGTTGTTTAGGGTTTAGGGAACGTAGTAGGTAACGCACGCCAAATCAGTCTGGCTAGGAGCTCGAATGACAACGACAAAACGCCGTCTTTTGGCTGCGGCCGCGGCCACCTCCGCCCTGTCGATACTTGCGGCCTGCGGCTCGAGCGCGCAAACGGCAGCAGAAGATCCGGCGCAATCGGTTGAAACTTCAGTGGCCGCGCCCGCGGACAGTTCTGGCGATTTCACTGCCGGGGACTTCGAGGCCGAGGGCGTCTATCAAAGTCCGGCCGGGGTGCAGCGGGTGGCGGTCTCGCTCACGTTGTCGGCGGACGGCACCATCACCGACCTTGACGTGGACGGCTTGGCATCTTCGGGCGAGTCATCGCAGTTCCAGAAGCTTTTCGAATCTGGCATCAACGCCGAAGTCGTCGGCAAATCAATTACCGACCTGGACGTCTCCGAAGTTTCCGGGTCATCGCTAACTAGCGGCGGATTCAATGCCGCAATAGACGACATCATTTCGCAAGCCCAAGCCTGACAGCGATCGGAATGGAGCACCTCTGGCAGTTCGAGGCGATTGGCACGAACTGGCGGATCCGAACTGCCGCCGACGCCGCCGAGATTCGAAGCGAAGTTCTCGAGCTGATTGGCGAGTTTGATCGGCTCTGGTCGCGGTTTCGAACGGACTCGGCCGTTGCGGGACTCGCCGCCGGCGAAGCAGTAGATCTTGGTGCTGACGCGGCCGAAATCTTCGCGCTCTACGACTGGCTTGACGATTCGACGTCAGGGGCAGTCAATCCGTTGGTCGGCCAAAGCTTGGAGCACCTCGGTTACGACCGCGAATATGGCTTGCAGCCGGGTAAGGGGTTCGTGCCCGCACCGCCGTGGTCGACGCTCAGGCGAGTCGGGTCTACGGTGTCGGCAGACCAGCCGGTTGTCCTCGACATCGGCGCGGTCGGCAAGGGTTTCCTAGTCGATTTGGTGGCGAACCTGCTCGTCGAGCGCCTCGGCGCTGCCGTAGTCAACGCCGGTGGTGATATCGCGAATAGGTCTGGCGAGCCGATTTCGGTGGCGCTAGAGCACCCGAACAATCCTGACCTGGCTATCGGGGTGGTGGCGGTGGCGAACGGCCAAGCGTTGTGCGGGTCAGCAACGAACCGGCGAACTTGGGCCGACGGCCTGCACCACGTTCTTGACGCTCGAACCGGTCGGCCCGCCGAGTCCGTGGCCGCCACCTGGGCGCTGGGGCCGAGCGCGGCAAAGTGTGACGCGCTTTCGACGGCGGCGTTCTTCGTCGAACCTGGTCGCCTAGTCGACGCCGAGCACGAGGTTTTACGGATCAGTCGCGCTGGGGAAGTTGACGCGAGTTGCTGGACAGGAGAGTTGTTCACATGATCGCGTTGGCGTTGGAGCGTCCACGCAACCTTTTGGGCCGATTCACCATGTATCGACTGGTGACGGTACTGCTGCTCATCTTGGTGGCAACAAGTTTCGGGTACGCGGCCGCGGGGGTCCTGCTGCCGGTGATCTTCCAGTTAGATGCGATGGCGTTGACGTTGGCGGTTTTGGTCACCAGCTCGGTGCTTGTCGACTGGCTGTTGGGTCGGGTGCTAGGCGTCAACGTCCAACTCGAGTCCGCGATGATCACCGGCCTGTTGTTGTGGTTCCTGTACTGGCCGTCAACGCAACTGTCGACGCTTGGCTGGTTGGCGGTCATCGCAGCGTTGGCGCAGTTGTCGAAGTTCGTCATCGCCGTTCACAAACGTCACCTCGTCAATCCGGTTGCCGCTGGCGTGGTCATTTCGCTCATCGGCGCGCACTATCTGCCCGTAGAGAATTTGCCCTATCCGACTTGGTGGATCGCGAACTCGTCGATGGCTTGGCTGGTGGTGCTGGCTGCCGTCGTGTTGTGGTGGCGCACCGGCCGGTTCGCGCTGGCTGCGACCTTTGTCGTGTTGGCGACGAGCTTGAGCATGATCAGCACGATGAGCACTGGCCTGGAATTCGCCGCAGCGATCCGGTTCGCAGTCGTGTCCAGTCCGATCTTCTTCTTCGCCGGTTTCATGCTCACCGAACCGCTCACCTTGCCGCCGCGAAAATGGCAGAAGTTGGCTGCCGCGGCCTTGGCGGCAGTGGTGTTCACCTGGCCGTTGTTGTCGACTTTCTTATTTGGCGAGGCGAAACAGATTTGGGTGTTCGCCAGCACCTATGAATTCACGTTGGTCCTGACGGGCCTGTTCGCGTTTGCCTGCCGTCAACAGGCCTCGGTGCTTGAGTTAGTTGAGCGCCGAGACTTAGGCGACGACTATTTCGAGTACCGATTCAAATCGGCCAGGCCAGTTTCGTTCGAGCCGGGCCAGTACGGCGAGTTTCAGGTTCAACATGCGGCCGACCTGCGCGGCAAACGCAGGATGTTTTCGTTTGTCTCGGCGCCGGGTGGCGACGTGACGATCGCGATGCGCGCACCGCGGCCTGGCTCGAATTTCAAACAGGCGCTCGCTTCGGCGAAGACCGTTCGACTCACCAGTGTTCATGGCGACTTCGTTTGGCCTAGAAACCCACAGACGCCGCTGTTGCTGGTCGCCGGCGGGATCGGCATTACTCCGTTCGTCAGTCAACTGCGCGCATTCGCTGGCCAAGGCAGAGACGTCGTGCTGATCCACGCGGTGCACGACCTTTCGGTGGCGCCCTACCGCGACGAGTTGGCTGACTTGGGCGTGGATGTTCATGTCGTCACCGACAAGGACCTGACCGTCGAGAAGATTCGCGCCACCGTGAGCGACCTCGACCGGCGGAAGGTATTGGTTTCCGGCTCGCCTGCGGTCGTCGATTCGTTGTCGCGAGGGCTGGCCAAGCACGCCCGCAGCGTCAGGATCGACTCGTTCTTGGGGTACTAGCCGCGCGATTGGGCGGGTCGATGAACCGTGCCCCCGTGGTCGCGCCGCAGGCAAACGCGTCCCGCAGTTCTGCCGGTGCGGCTTGATCCGGCAGAATGGGACAGTTGTACTTTCTGTCGGCAGGAGAACTCGAGTGCGGATCGCGCTGCTGTCCTATCGCACGAAGACTCATTCGGGCGGCCAGGGCGTCTACGTGCGGAACCTGAGCCGAGCCTTGGTGACGATCGGTCACGAGGTGACCGTTTTCAGTGCGCAGCCATACCCAGAAGAACTCGATCCGCGGGTTCAAGTCGTCGAGGTGCCGAGCCTGGACCTGTACCGCGATGACGATCCGTTCCGCACGCCGGCGCTCAGCGAGTTCCGCGACTGGATCGACGCGACTGAATACCTGACAATGATCACCGCCGGATTCCCTGAGCCGTTGACGTTCAGTTTGCGAATCCGCCGGCTCGCCGCCCAAGGCGCATTCGACGATTTTGACGTGGTCCACGACAACCAGAGCCTTGGCTACGGGCTGCTTTCGGTCGCGAAGCGCCGGCCGTTCTTGGCGACCATCCATCACCCGATCAGTGAGGATCGCCGACTCGAGATAGCGGCCGCACCGTGGAAGAAGCAGATCCCAGTTCGGCGCTGGTATGCGTTTGTGCGGATGCAGGCTCGTGTCGCTCGAAGGTTCCGCACCCTCTTGGGCGTTTCGAGCGTTTCGGCGGCGGACACGATTCGTGACTTTGGGCTCGCGGACGGCCAGATCCGGGTGATTCCGCTCGGCGTCGACACCGACCTGTTCAAGCCGGGGGTTGAGCGCAAACGCGGCCGCATCGTCGTGGTGGCCAGCGCAGACAGCCCGCTTAAAGGCCTGCCGCATTTCCTCGACGCGGCAGCCAAACTCGCCACCGAACGCGACCTCGATGTCCAGTTGGTTTCGAACCTCGACCCGGCGGGCGCGACCGCGAAACGGATCACCACCGGCGACCTGGCCGGCGTGGTCACCGTCAGCAGCGGCATCAGCGACGAGGAACTCGCCGAACTGATCTCCTCTGCTGAAGTGATGGTCGTGCCGTCGAGGTACGAAGGGTTCAGCCTGCCGGCGGTCGAAGCTTTGGCCTGCGGCACTCCGCTGGTGGCCAGCGCCGCCGGTGCGCTGCCCGAAGTCGTCGGCGACGCGGGCGTGCTGGTGACCCCAGGTGACGTCGAAGAACTAGTGCGCGAAATCGGCCGGCTGCTCGACGATCCGGCCGAACGCGACCGGCTCAGTTCGGTCGCGAGGGCCCGCGCCCTCGACCGGTACAGCTGGGTGGCAGTCGCGCGCCAAACTGCCGAGGCCTACGAAGATGTGATTGCCGAGTTCGGCGAACAGCAGAAGAAGAGGAACTGAAATGCTCACCGTTGACTACGACCGACTTCGCGTTGGCCGCGGCACCCGATTCATCGACGTCGGCGCCGGCGCCGGCCGGCACTCCTACGAAGCGCTTCGGCGCGGCGCGGACGTGACCGCGTTCGACCTTGACGAAGTCGAACTCAAAGCCGTTGACGGCATGTTCTACGCCATGGAAGCCGAGGGTGAAGTTCCACCGGGCGGAAAGGGCCAGGTCAAGGTCGGCAACATTTTGGACATGCCGTACGAAGACGGCGAGTTTGATGTCGTGCTGGCTTCAGAAATCCTTGAGCATGTGCCCGAAGACGTCCAAGCGATCAGCGAACTCGAGCGGATTCTCGCGCCTGGTGGGATGCTCGCGGTCACTGTGCCGCGCTGGGGTCCCGAGGCCGTTTGCTGGGCGCTCTCGGACGAGTATCACGCCAACGAAGGCGGCCATATTCGGATTTACAAGGCCGACGAACTTCGCGCAAAACTCGAAGCGACCGGCCTCGAATTCGTGCACCAACACCACGCGCACGCGCTGCACTCGCCGTACTGGTGGATCAAATGCGCCGTAGGAGTCGACAAGGAACAACACCCGGCCGTCAAGGCCTACCACCGACTGCTGGTGTGGGACATGATGAAGGCGCCCAAGTTGACCCGGCTTTCTGAGCGCGCCCTGAACCCGGTGCTCGGCAAGAGCGTCGCCCTCTACTTCCGCAAGCCGTTCTGATCCTCGTGCCCGACTATTTGGCGCCCGCCGAACAAAGCGCGAACTGGATCGCCTCGG
>JAKPAQ010000058.1 GCA_029779385.1 Actinomycetes bacterium
GCGAGGCCTGCCAGAGGTATTTGTTGACCTCGACGGTGACATTCGGGTCGGCGTTGTTCTTGAAGATGTCAAAGAAGGACGACCGACGCGGCTTCGGGTTCATCGCGTCAAGTTTTGTCCGCTGGTCCAACGCGGCCGCCCGCTTCTCGGCAGTCGCAGCCGAAGGCATCGTAGAACGACGGCCAAACAGCCCGCTGTCACCGCTGCTGATTCCACCGCAGGCCGCCAAAGTTGCGACAAGCCCGCCCAGAATCGCCAGGCGCATATTCATCCGGACTGATCGCGTCATAGTACCGCCCATGAGACCCAAACCATTCAATTCGCTGTCTAGCCGACGCCTTTCCGGCGAACAAGGCTTTTCCCGCGCGACTCCCCCGAGCGGTAGCAGGGTGCCAGGCGCATCACTGTGGCAAGACTGCACCATCGGCCTTGATCTTCCGGCGCTTACGGTCCTTTCGATTGCATTGACGGGGTCGAGAGGGGAAATAGGGGCATACCCAATTCGGATTCCCCTGAGTTGGGCCTACCTTTGACACAACGAGGGAAACGAAATGAAAAAGGTTCTTCTTGCGACCACCGCGCTTGTCGCTTTCGCCGGCGCCGCGTCCGCAGAAATCAAGCTGGACGGCTACGCTGAAATCGGCGTCGACGGCGGCAACAACGGCTACGAAACCCAGTTCCACAACGACTGGCAAGTGAACTTCAACTTCTCGAGCGAAACCGATGGCGGCCTCTCGTTCGGCGGTAAGGTTCAGATCGAAGAAAATAACGGCGCTGGCCGCATCAATGGTGACGGCACGGTGCGGTTCGTAGACACGAACGGCAACGGTGCTGTTGACGTGTCGGAACTGACGTCGCTTTCGCAGAACAGGGGCCCCCGCATCGACGACGAAGCCTTCTGGGTTTCGGGTTCGTTCGGCAAGGTGACTCTTGGTGAGACCGCTGGCGCTCTGGACTGGGCTGTTCCGGATATCTACACCGGCACCGCGATCTCTGACGATCACTCGACCCATGCTGGCGCATACTGGAACACCGGTATGGACGGCAGCTATGACGACCAGGTTGCTCGCTACGAATATTCGTTCGGAGACTTCGGTGCGGCGATCTCGGTTGAGCAAGATGATAGCGGCGTTCTTGATCCGATCATCGGCATCGGCGGCAAGTGGTCGGGT
>JAKPAQ010000070.1 GCA_029779385.1 Actinomycetes bacterium
CGCGGTGACGAGCGACGTCGTTCACGTCCTCGCGGAAGTCACCCTGGTCATCATCCTGGTCCACGATGCGTCGACCGTGCGTCTCGGTGCGCTCAGGGGCGATTCCAGCATTCCGCTGCGGCTGCTGGCCATCGGGTTCCCGCTGGCCCTGGGCGCAACGTTCGCGCTCGTTGGCTGGCTGTTGCCGGCGCTGGGAGTTGCCGGTGCCCTGCTAGTCGCGGGGGCGGTTACGCCGACAGATGCCGGCCTTGGTGCTCCGACGATCCTGAATCCGCGCGTTCCCATCCGAATTCGCCGAGCACTCAATGTGGAAAGTGGGCTCAACGACGGGCTCGCAACGCCGGTCGTCCTGTTTGCGCTGGCGGCTTTGGCCTCCGAGGAGGGCGCGGTTCACGAGCGCTTGCTCTCGATGGCCCTCGGTCCCGTTGCCCTAGCGATCACCGTCGCCGTGGTCGTCGCGCTGGTTGGGGCCCGCTTCGTTGACGTCTCCGCAGCACGCCATTGGAGTTCTCCCGCGGGCAGAGCTGTGGCCGTCTTGGTCCTTCCGCTCGTCTGTTTTGGCGTCGCGTTGGCGGTCGATGCCAATGCATTCATCTGCGCGTTCGTCGCCGGTTTGGTCTTTGGCTCAGCATCGTCTGCATATGGCCGGGAACTCGAGATGTCCGAGACGTTGGATTCGGGCGCGAATCTCATCGGCTACGTGGTGTGGTTCCTGGCCGGTGGACTTGTGCAACTCACCTTCGCTCAGGGCATCCGTTGGCAGTGGATCGTGATCGCAGTGGCGGCACTCACCGTTCTGCGGATCTTGCCAGTGGCGATCAGCCTGGTGGGGACGGGCTTGCGGTGGCAGTCGGTGCTCTTCGTCGGATGGTTCGGTCCGCGTGGGTTGGCGACGATCGTGTTCGCGCTACTGGCATTTGAGGAGTTGGGGCCGGACGATCCGGTGATGGTCGATATCGCTGGCATCGTTGCCGTGACCGTCATCCTGAGTGTGTTCGCGCACGGGATCAGTTCCGGAATCCTCGCCCGAAGGTATGGGCAGTGGGCCGATCGAACGAAGCCAGAGGCCGAACTCAAGGTCGTCGCGGGCGCCACAGTCGACCCAAAGCCGCGCGGTTTCAGCCGATTGCATTCGTAGCGGCCGCGGGTAATTCCTTTATTTGCAGGCATTATCGCCATCTATCGTAAGAATCATCACGTTTCCTCGCCCGAAATCTGGGGCACCATAGGGGCATGGCATTGCTACGCGACCGCACCGAAGA
>JAKPAQ010000095.1 GCA_029779385.1 Actinomycetes bacterium
CACCGCTCAACTCAGCGGCGGCATCGCTGGCGCTGTCCTCGCGAATCTGATGTTCGACCTGCCGTCAATCGAGATTTCAACGAACGGGCGACACGGTCCCGGACTCTTCCTCGCCGAAGTAATTGCGACCGCCGGGCTCGTGATGGTGATTTTCGGTTCCGTGCGAGCGGGCCGAAGCGAGGCTCTCCCTGTCGTCGTCGGCGCATACATCACCGCGGCGTATTGGTTCACTTCATCAACGTCGTTCGCGAACCCGGCGGTGACCGTGGCGCGCACGCTGTCTGACACGCTCGCAGGCATCGCCCCGACAGGCGCCCCGTGGTTCCTCCTCGCCCAAGCGTGTGGCGGTGCGATCGGACTTCTCGCGGTTCGAGTTACCTTTCCTGCTAATCAACCCCAAGATCGGATACTCACGTGACCGCTTCCCCAACCGTCCTGTTCGTTTGCGTCCACAACGCCGGTCGATCCCAGATGGCGGCCGGCTTCTTGGCTCACCACGGCGTCGGCCGCGTGCAAGTACGCTCGGCCGGCTCGATGCCAGCTGATGAAATTAACCCCGTCGCCGTCGAAGCGATGCTGGAACTGGGCATCGACATCGCGAGATCGCAACCGAAACTGCTAACCACCGAGGCCGTCGAAGAATCTGACGTAGTCATCACGATGGGCTGCGGTGACGCCTGCCCGTTCTATCCGGGTAAACGATATGAAGACTGGAAACTAGCCGATCCCGCCGGCGAAGGGATTGAGGCCGTGCGAGTCATCCGCGATGACATCGAGGCTCGCGTGTTCAAACTTCTCGCAGAACTCGAAACGGCCGCCCCCGAAAGCCGGGGACGGCCATAACAAGTGGTGGAGCTGCCGGGAATCGAACCCGGGTCCTCTGGCGCTGAGTCAGTACTTCTCCGGGTGCAGTTCGCCTAACGCTTTTCTTGGCCCCGGCGCTCGGACGAACGCGTCACCGACAGGCTCAGTAGCAAAAAAGTCCCGATGCGACCGCGCTACCCGGTCACGTCAGCAAGTCCTCTAAATGAGATGGATGATCCGGGACGAGGACATTCCCGGGTCCATCCTTCGCAGGTCGCCTCAGGCGGCGAGGGCGAAGTCAGTGCGCTTTGAGTCGGCACTTATGGGTTTGCAACGAACGTTTAAGAGATGACGTTGCTTTCTCTACCCGCTTCTCCTGAATCGAACGACCAAAGTCGAAACCGATCAGCCCCTGTGAAGTTATCAACGTACCTAGTCTAACGCCCGGCGGTGACAACTTGTTCCCGCCGAGAAAACCCGCTTCGCAGATAGCTCTGTCCACATGTCGAACATTTGTACGAAGTCTATTCCGTTTGGACTGTGCTTCCGGTAGCTTCATACCTAAGCCGTTGGGGTGAATGGCCATCTGGGGAGGTGGAATCGTGAGCAATCTGGTTGTCGAACTGATCTCGGCAGGGCCGAATGCGCTGGCAAAAGCGCTCGCCTGCGATCTGACCTCACTCGAACCGGCCCAAGTCGTCGAAGCGACTCGGGTTGCCCAAGCGATTCGCCGAAATGCCGACGCCCTAGTTTGCGCCCTCCTCACCGAGGGCGAACGCCAAGAAGCCCACCGCGCCACCGGTGAGATCTCGATGACCTCCTTGGTGGCCCGCGAGGCCGGGATCTCCCGTCGAGAAGCCGGCCAGCAAGTCCGGCTCGCTCGCCAGCTTCAACAGGCCCCCGTCCTGCGCGATTCGCTCAGCCGACCTGGCATGTCCACCGACAAGGCCAAACTGGTCACCGACGCGCTAGAAAAACTGCCTACCGATCTGACCGAGGACCAGCGTCGCGAAGTCGAGTTCGACCTGACGAAATCCGCGCCGGACCTGCCGCTCGAAGAACTTCGCCGCAAAACTGCTCGAGCCGTAGAGGTCATCG
>JAKPAQ010000122.1 GCA_029779385.1 Actinomycetes bacterium
GGTGGCGACAACCCGACTGGTATTACCACCCAGGCGATTCCGACCGTGGTCAACACGGCCAAGACTGTCGATGCGCTGGTCCAGGAGATCAACCACACCTCGTCGCTCGAGGGGAAGATCCGCGCCTCGAACGACAACGGCAAGCTTCGTATCGAAAACCTGTCCACGGTCGCATTGACGGTGACGGGTGTCACGTCGGCAGGTGATGCCAACGGCGGCGCCGGCACCGGTACGGTTGGCAGCAACGACGTTCGCAAGAACCTGGTCAAGCAGTTCAACGAATTGCGCGATCAGCTCGACAAGTTTGCCGATGACGCGTCGTTCAACGGTATCAACCTGCTCCGTGGCGACAAGCTCAAGCTGACGTTCAACGAGACCGGCACCTCGACGATCGAAATCCAGGCCAAGGACGAGGGCGGCGTGCCGACCTCGATCAACAACACGGCACTGGGGATCGAAGAGGTCTTCAACGCCGACTTCGACAGCGACACGACGCTGGACGCCAAGCTGGAAGTTCTGTCCGACGTCATGGGCAAGCTCCGCTCCCATGCGTCGTCCTTCGGCTCGAACCTGTCGATCGTCGAGAACCGCACCGACTTCACCAAGAACATGATCAACACGCTCGAAACCGGCGCGTCGAACCTGACCTTGGCGGATACCAACGAAGAAGCCGCGAACTTGCTGGCACTGCAGACCCGCCAGCAGCTCAGCTCCACTGCCCTGTCCATGGCCTCGCAGGCCGACCAGGCCGTGCTGCGCCTCTTCGGCTGACGAAATCGGGACAGAAGTCCTAGGAACAGAAGTTCCAGAAACAGGCGGGCTTCGGCCCGCCTTTTCCTTTTCATTCAAACGATCTCGCCCGAGTTAACGTTTCGTTTCAGGCCGTGGGGGCACGGTTGGGTGATATGCAGGGTCCCAGGAGCGGGCCCTTTGAAAATACGAACCAGAAGGTTTGTGAAAAATGGCTGGTACCAACCTGAGCAAGGCGGTTCGCTCGAACCTGCTCAGCCTGCAATCGACCGCGGCCGCCATGGCCAAGACCCAGCAACGTCTCGCGACGGGCCTGAAGGTCAATTCGGCGCTCGACAACCCTTCGAACTTCTTCACTGCCTCGGCGCTCAAGAGCCGCGCCAGCGACATGTCGAACCTGCTCGATGCCATGTCGAATGGCATCAAGACGCTCGAGGCTGCCGATAACGGGCTCAAGGCGATCACCAAGACAGTCGAGTCCATGCAGTCGACGCTGCGCCAGGCGCGACAGGACAAATCGTTCCAGGGAGTCTCGTTCTCGGACGCCAGCCCGGAGAACTTCGGGCTATCGGCATTCGGCCTGAGCGGCGGCTCGCTTGCGGCCTCGGCTCAGGTGGACCTGTGGGAAGCCAAGGGGACGGCCACCGGCAACGCTGCATATTCGCCCGTGGATGTCTCGGGCGCCAATACCATGGGCTTCACGGCAACCGTCGGCTCCACCACCAATGCTGTGAGCATTGCCAGCACCAACGCGACCACGCTGTCGATTGACGTCGATGGACACGCCACGACGTTCACCGTTGCGGACACGGCAACTGTCAGCGCCGACGAGATGAAGAATGCGCTCAACGCCGCATTCTCGGCGGCTGGAGCCAAGCTCTCCGCCAGCGTCGATTCCGGCAAGCTGAGCATCAGTTCATCGGACTACGATCCCGTCGGCCAATCGGCCGTGACGATCGGGAACCAGATCGACGGCGGCACCGCCGACGTGGCCGACCTCGGTCTTACGGCGACGACTGCAAGCGCCGTCTACCAGCGGAAATCGACAGACAAGCTCGTCGCCGAGATCAACGGCAACTCAACTCTGAACACCGCTGTCCGGGCGAGCAACGACAACGGCAAGCTCCGGATCGAGAACCTCTCGAGTGAGGAACTCACCATTAACGGCTCGACCAACGGCGTGTTCGATGCGGGCCTAGGCAGCACCAAGGTCGCCGGCAACTCGGTCCGCGCCAACCTGGTCGAGCAGTTCAACGCGCTGCGCGACCAGTTGGACAAGTTCTCCGACGATGCGTCATTCAACGGCATCAACCTGCTCCGTGGCGACAAGCTCAAGCTGACGTTCAACGAGACCGGCAGTTCGACCATCGACATCCAGGCCAAGGACTCGGCGGGAGTTGCGAGTTCGATCAGTACGCGGACTTTGGGGATCGACAACGCGCTGAGCGGCGACCTCGATTCAGACGCCGCGATCGATGCAAGGCTCGAGGTCCTGAAGACCGCGCTCGGGACACTACGCTCGCAGTCGTCTGCTTTCGGCTCGAACCTCTCGATCGTCGAGAACCGCACCGACTTTACCAAGGCGATGATCAACACACTGGAGACTGGTGCGGCCGACCTGACCCTCGCCGACACCAACGAGGAGGCTGCGAACCTCCTCGCGCTGCAGACACGTCAACAGCTGAGCTCGACCGCCCTGTCCATGGCCTCACAGGCCGACCAGGCGGTGCTTCGCCTGTTCTCCTAGTTCTCGCCCGCTCCTCCCCGAAACGGCGAATCACTGCGGCGGATCCCTCCTGGGTCCGCCGCTTATTGTTTGAATCACAGCCATTTACGACGAATTCAACGCAATCCGTGCCAGCGCGGAACACCGCGGAAAGACGGTGTTAACGATCGTCAAATCGATCAAGACAAATCGAATTCTACGTATGGAACTTAAGACTTTGTTCGGGGCTCCCGACGAGGATCACGCCGATGCCTCAGGAAGAGGCTGAAGTACAATGTGTTTGGACCCAGAAAGGGACCTCAAATGGCTGACGTGAATCTCTCTAAGGCGGTTCGCTCGAACCTCCTGAGCCTCCAGTCCACCGCCGCCTCGATGGCCAAGACTCAGAACAAGCTGGCCACCGGGTTGAAAGTGAACTCGGCGCTCGACAATCCGTCGAACTTCTTCACCGCCTCGGCTCTCAACAGCCGCGCCGGCGACATGGCGAACCTGATGGACAGCATGTCCTCCGGTATCAAGACCATTGAAGCTGCCGATAACGGCCTGAAGTCGATCACGAAGACCGTCGAGTCGATGCAGTCGACCCTGCGTCAGGCACGCCAGGACAAGTCGTTCAAGACTGAATCTTACTCGGTCAACGTGGGCAATGCCCCCGCTGGTACCGAGAAGATTTCGATCTCGGGTGGCTCGGTTGGCACGACCGCGGTCGACGTCAACCTGACGACCAACACCGCTACTGCCGCTTCGACGTCGTCCACTGCCACCGTGACCGGCGCTACCAAGCTGTCCACGCTCGGCATCGCCGACGGCGAGACCCTGACCTTCAACGATGGTACGAACACCACCACGTTCACGACGGGTACGGCGGCCACCGACGACATCGATGACGTCATCGCTGCCGTCACGGGCGGTTCGGCCGCGGTTTCTGCTGCTGTTGTCGACGGCAAGCTGAAGATCACCTCCGACACCAACACCACCGGCATCACTGTCGGCGGCACGGGCTCGATCGCTGGTATCGCTACGCAGGCGGCTCCAACCGCTGTCAACACCGTCAAGTCTGTTGATACCCTCGTTTCGGAGATCAACAACAACAACTCGCTCGAGGGCAAGGTCCGCGCCTCGAACGACGGCGGAAAGCTGCGCATCGAGAACCAGTCCACTTCGGATCTCGACGTCGCCGGCATCACCAGTGGCGTCGCAACGGGTTCGGGCTCCGACACCATCGGCGGCAACGACGTTCGCAAGAACCTGGCCAAGCAGTTCAACGACCTGCGCGACCAGCTCGACAAGTTCGCCGACGACGCCTCGTTCAACGGTATCAACCTGCTGCGCGGCGACAAGCTGAAGCTGACGTTCAACGAAACCGGCACGTCGACCATCGAAATCCAGGCCAAGGACGAAAGCGGCGCTGCCACTTCCGTCAACACCACGGCCCTGGGCATCGACACGGTCAGCGACGCCGACTTCGACTCGGACGCCGGCATCGACGCCAAGCTGGACGTGCTGAAGGGTTCGCTCGACAGCCTCCGTTCGCAGTCGTCGACCTTCGGCTCGAACCTGTCGGTGGTTGAGAACCGCCAGGACTTCACGAAGAACATGATCAACACCCTCGAGACCGGTGCAGCGAACCTCACGCTCGCCGACACCAACGAGGAAGCGGCGAACCTCCTCGCCCTGCAGACCCGTCAGCAGCTGTCGTCTTCGGCGCTGTCGATGGCTTCGCAGGCCGACCAGGCCGTGCTGCGTCTGTTCTAAGACGTCCTACAAGGAACTACGAGAAGGCGGGCTCAGGCCCGCCTTCTTCTTTTTCGGGCCGGGCATGCCCAATCACACAAGTGGCCCCTGCCCCGTCGGATTCCTTCGACCCACGCCGGCCGGAGCGGCTTTTGCGTCAGTGCAGTAGCGATTTGGTGATCGGCGCTAATGCAATATGTTCACGGAATGAATCGCTTCCCGCGTGAACCCATTTGGCGAGCTAGCCCATGTCCCTCAAGGTCGAACTGAAACCAGGCGAGCGCCTGATCGTCGGCAACTGCGTCATCACCAACTCGGACCAGCGCACCCGGCTGTTCATCGATGGCAAGGCGCCCATCCTGCGCGAGAAGGACATTTTGACGGCAGAGACCGCCAACAGCCCGGCGCGGCGCATCTACTTCGCCGTGCAGCTGATGTACATCCACGAGGACACGGCGCGGCTCAGCGAGGACTATTTCAAGCTTATCAACGACATAATCCAGGCGGCGCCGAGCACCATCCGCATTGTTGACGAAATCAATAACGAGATATTAACCGGCCAGCTCTATAAGGCTCTGAAGGCTGCCAAGAAGCTGATCCAGTACGAGCAGGAACTCCTCGCAAATGCAAAATAGTGCGGCGTTCGCCTACAAGCAGGTAGGCGCGCAAACGGTTAGTCCACGCGTTCTTGAAGCCAACCTTCTGTCCCGTGCCGCCGGCCAGTTGCAGCGCTGTCGCGATGACTGGGAGAATACCCGCCACGAGCTGACCACCGCCCTGCTGTTCAATCGCAAGCTGTGGACCGTGTTCCTCGGTTCGGTGACCGGTGAAGAGAGCCAGCTGCCCAAGGCGCTGCGCGAGAACATCGCCAACCTCGGCATCTTCGTGATGAAGCAGACGCTCAACGTGCTG
>JAKPAQ010000124.1 GCA_029779385.1 Actinomycetes bacterium
GACAACTCCACCGTGGTGCATAGACCCCCCTGTGGTCTAGCCCACACCGACAAGCGGTGGCCAGAATGCGACAAGCGGACGTGCTTTCGACCAACGGTCAGAGCCAGCGGGTCAATTCGGCGGCCAAACCGTCTTCATCGACCGAACCGGTTACATCGTCGGCGACTTCCTTTAGTTCGTCCGGCGCCTGACCCATGGCGACTCCGCGGCCCGCCCACTGAAGCATCTCAAGATCGTTGTTGCCATCGCCGATCGCGAGCACATCGGCCGCCGCAATCTGGAGTTGATTACCGACTACCTGAAGACCAGACGCTTTCGATACGCCCTCGGGCGCGAGGTCCAGCCACGCGGTGTACCCGATGTAGTAGTTCGTCCCGCTGAGTCCAAGGTCGCGCACCAGCCGAGAGAATTCGCGTTGGCCGTGTTCGGGGGCGCGAATGACGACACGAGTCACCGGTTGCGAAACCATCCGGTCGACTTCGTCGAGGATGATTTTGCCGGTGATTTCGCCGGTTGGAAAAGCCCGGTTGACGCGGTAACCGACACCCACTTCTTCGACCGCTACTAGCGCGTCTGGAACCCGTTCAAGTACTCGGGTCACTGCTTCGCGCGCATCGAACGTCACCGATTGGACGACTTCGAATGGGTCCACGTCAAAGACCACCGAGCCGTTGCTGGCCACCCCGAGGTTCTCGCGGAACCCAAGTTTGTCGAGGACGTCGTACACACCTGGCACGGCCCGACCCGTCGCGATCACAACCTTGATCTCGGCCTCACGCAAGGCCAGAACGGCCTCCCTTACCGCGGGACTGAGTTCGTTCTGATGGTTGACGATCGTGCCGTCAACATCAAGCGCGACGAGTTTGGGCCGCCAGCTCACTTGAGTTCCGCCTGCGGCCGCAAGAACTCGCCCAGTTGAGCGTGCAAGGCCGCGGGCAACCGGACTGAGCCGTCAGCCTGTTGGCCGTTTTCTAGCAACGCCACGATCGTGCGGGTCATCGCACAAAGCGTGCCGTTCAATGTCGCCACGTGGCTCGTGGCATCGGACTCGTTATCGCGGGTGCGAATATCTAGCCGCCGCGACTGGAACTGGGTGCAGTTCGATGCCGAGGACAGTTCGCGGTACTTGCCTTGGGTTGGGATCCACGCCTCACAGTCGAACTTGCGCACGGCCGACAGGCCCAAATCGCCGGCAGCAACGTCGATCACCCGGTACGGCAGTTCGAGCAGGTCCAGCCAGGCTTTCTCCCAACCGAGCAGTCGCTCATGCTCAGCCTCGGCCTGGTCGGCGGTGGTGTAAACGAACATCTCGACCTTGTCGAACCAATGCACCCGGAAAATCCCACGAGTGTCCTTGCCGTATGAGCCAGCCTCGCGCCGGAAACATGGGCTAAAGGCCACATAACGTTTCGGCAGCGAAGCGGTCGGCAATATCTCTGCTCCGTGGTACGCCGCGAGGGGAACTTCGGAGGTACCCACCAGGTACAGGTCGTCCTTTTCGAGACGGTAGACATCGTCGGCGGCCTGGCCGAGGAAACCGGTCCCCTCCATCGCCGACGGCTTGACCAGCGCCGGCGGAATCATCGGCGTGAATCCCCATTGCGCCGCGGTGCTCATCGCCAGCTGGACCAGTGCCAATTCCAATTGCGCGCCAACTCCGGTCAGATAGTAAAACCGCGAACCCGAAACTTTCGCGCCGCGCTCCATGTCGATCGCGCCAAGCATCTCGCCGAGTTCGAGGTGGTCGCGCGGCGCGAATCCTTCGGCCTCGAAGTCTCGCGGCGTGCCGATTTCCTCGAGAACCACGAAGTCGTCTTCGCCACCGGGGGGTGCGGCCACCGTCGGGTTCGGCAACGACCGCAACAGCTCGTCAAACGCTCTGACTGCC
>JAKPAQ010000126.1 GCA_029779385.1 Actinomycetes bacterium
CAACCAGCCCGAACAGAATGAACACGGCGAGACCAAGAATGGACACCTGATCCAAGTGCCCAACCAGGAAATCCGGCGCGCCGCCCATGAGGAACCGCATAACACCGACGCCCGCACCAGTTGCCAGAAGCGAACACACAATCACTCGGAACTGAATCGTCTTTGTCAGTTCCTCGACCACGAAGATCGGCCCGGCAAGAGGGGCATTAAATGCGACCCCAAGCCCAGCCCCCGCAAGCGCCGCTTGGATCGTTAGTTGATCATCATGGTTGAGCTTTCCGTACCGGGCCACCTTGCCGCCGATTGCTGCCGCCATCTGCACTGTGGGGCCTTCACGACCGAGCGCTAGACCTGACCCAATGGCGAGCACGCCACCGATGAACTTCGCCGGAACCACTCGCAGCGGATCGTTCGTCACCTGGCGACGCACTTGGGCCTCGATACGTTGAACGCCACTGCCAGCCGATTCCGGAACCCGGACGACGATGTACCTCGCGATCGCGACGGCTATCGCTGCTGCACCGACTGGCACAACCCAACCGATGAGTGGCCATTGGTGGAAGTAGGCAACAACGTCCAACCTGAACTGATTGGCAAGGACGAGCGCCTCGCGAAATGCCGTTCCGACGATGCCTGCGATGACCCCGGCGACAACAGCAACGACGTACAGGGCGAATCCACCCACTGTGTCGCGCTGCTTAGCAGCAGTCATGGTCGGCCAGCCATTCGTGAGTCGGACAACGACGTCGACGCGCTCCTCGTACGTGCGCGGGCGCCAGTATTCCGACTTGGCTGGCCGGAAGCCCGATTACTTCGTGGTCAGCGACGCTGCGAAGTCGCCGAGCGCCGAATACGTCAGCGTCCCCGTCACAATGGTCGTCAATTGATTCTGTATGAGAACCAGCGAACGGTGGCCACTTTGGGGCGACACGTATTTGGTCCACGGCACGCCGTTGACCAACTGCTCACCCTCTGCCTTCCACTTGTCGGTCGTTTCGGGGATGAATTGGTCGTCGTTGGCGTTGCTCTGCTCCACTGCGGCATATTAGTCGCACGGAATGTAGAAACCCAGATGCCACGTGGCGATCTTCGGGTTTGTCTGTGACACGCGGTAT
>JAKPAQ010000137.1 GCA_029779385.1 Actinomycetes bacterium
CGCAGGGACATCGCCAACTTCGCCATCGAAGTTCCTGACCACTGCTCGTCAACGGTGAGGTTCTTGGTCAGTGCGCTCACGGTCTTGGAGAGTTTGGCTGGGTTGGCGGTAACGCCACTGCTGAGCATCTTTTTCATTAGCGAACGAATGAAGTTTTGTTGGCGCTTGATGCGGTCGAAGTCGCCGCCGATTAGCCCGTAGCGCGTCCGAACGTAGGCCAGCGCTTTCTTGCCCTCAAGCGTCTGGGTGCCAGCCTCCCAGCGGATTTTCTGCTTGGGATCGTAGAAAGACTGCGGAATCGTTACCTCGACGCCGCCAACGGCGGTGGACAGGTCTTTGAACCCTTTCCAGTCAATGATCGCTAGGTGGTCGATCTGCAGTCCGGTGAGCTGCGTAACCGTATTCATCGCTGCGGCGGGTCCGCCTGCGCTGAATGCCGCGTTGATCTTTTCTGAATGGGTGGTGTTGTTTTCTTGGTCGTAGATCGGTACGAACGAATCGCGTGGGATCGAGACCAGGTAGACCCGAGACCGATCGGCCGGAATATGAACGACCATCAAGGTATCGCTGCGGTATTTGCCGCTCGGCCAATCCTTAGCGGCTGCGTCCTCAGAGATTGACGTGTTTTTCGACTGGCCCTTTTGGGCCTCACCTTTGTCTGAACCGAGCAGTAGGACGTTGATCGCCCGACCCTCGTCGGGATCGGGTACTGCTTTTGGCGTCTTGACCTTTACGGTATCGATGTCGTCGAGGTTCCGTTTCAGATCCCAGGCGTAGGCGGCGCCACCGATTAGCGGCAGCAAAAGCGCCAAGACTACTGACCAAATAACCAGCGGGTGGCGCTGGCGGAACGAAGCACGATTCGCAGCGCGGGCACCGGGCTGGCGGGCCTGGTCGTCAGCGTCACTCACAGGTAAGTCTCCTCGGTCAGTTCAGGGCAACCGTCCTATTATGACCGGCATTTCTGAGACTGCATTCAGAATTGTGACTCTGAATCAATGATGAGGGTCACAGGGCCGTCGCCGACCAACTCAACTTCCATCTGAGCCCCGAACTCCCCGGTGGCGACTGGGACACCAGCCGAAGCCACCGCCGCGCAGAACTGGCGGTAGAGCGGCTCGGCGATCGCGCCGGGGGCGGCTTTCGTCCACGACGGGCGGCGTCCTTTTCGCGTGTCCCCATAAAGGGTGAACTGACTGACCACGAGTACCGAACCACCGCATTGCGTTACTGATTGCTCGTCGGCCATGATCCGAAGTTGGGTGATCTTGGTCGCAAGCCGGTCGACATCGTCGGCGGTGTCGGCATGAGTGATGCCAAGCAAAATCACCAATCCGGGGCCCTTTATCTCGCCGACGCATCGTCGCGCTACCCGAACTTGAGCCGAAGTTACCCGCTGGACGACCGCTCGCATACGCCGAGCCTAGTCAGCCGCCGATAGCATAGGGATATGGCCTTTGAAATTCCAAGCGATCTCCACCCTGACTTGATGCCGGTTGCCTGGCTGTTGGGGGCTTGGCACGGCAACGGACACGGTGACTATCCGACGATTGACCCCTTCGCTTTTGAGCAGGACGTCGTCTTCGCGCACGATGGCCGCCCGTTCTTGCATTACTTCAGCCGCTCGTGGGTCACCGAGGAGAACGGCGAACGGATTCGACCCGGTGCGATGGAAACTGGCTTTCTGCGACCCGCTGGCGAAGGCAAACTCGAACTGGTGATGGCTCATCCGACCGGCTACGCCGAGATCTGGCACGGCGAGATCGAAGGCGCCAAGATGACGCTGTCGACGGACGTAGTCGCCCGGACGGTCACGTCAAAGGAGTACACCGCCGGGCAGCGAATGTATGGCCTGGTTGAAGGGTCGCTGATGTACGCCTTCGATATGGCCGCGGTCGGCCAGCCACTGCAGTCCCACCTTTGGGGGAAGCTAGATCGTGTCTAGCCCATTGTTGGCGCTTTCGGGTGCGGTAGAAGCTGACGCACCGGATGCTGGCGTCGCGGCGCATTACGGTTCTACCTTCGCCGCTGAGCAGAAGCTCCTGATTTCTGGCGAGGGTTTTGTCGACCTCTCGCATCGAGATGTTTTTCGCATAACCGGCCCAGACCGGCTCACTTGGTTGCATTCGCTGACCTCGCAGTATTTTGAGGGACTCGTTCCGGGGGTTTGGATCGAGGCGTTGATTCTGACTCCGCAGGGGCGAATCGAACACGAATTCACTGGCTTCGACGATGCCGACACCGAGACTTTTTGGGCACACGCCGAACCCGGTGCCGCGGCGGCTTTGATCGAGTTCTTGGACCGGATGCGTTTCATGTCCCGGGTCGAAGTCGTGCCCGTTGTAGACAAGTACGTGATTGGTCGGGTCGATGCGTCTGGCGAACTAGCGACCGAGTTGGTCACTGACTTGACTGTCGTAGCCGAAACCCCGGTCGGCTTGTTCGCTTGGGAGGCTTTGCGGATCGCCGCGGGTCGGCCGCGTTTTGGACTAGACACCGACGACCGCACGATCCCGAACGAGGTCGGACTGCTCGGACGAGCAGTTCACCTAGACAAAGGCTGTTACCGCGGCCAGGAAACGGTCGCGCGAGTACACAACCTAGGCAGACCACCACGGCGATTGGTGCTGCTGCATTTGGATGGTTCGGCCGATCACCTGCCAGTTCACGGAACTGAGATTCTGCTCGGCGACAAAGTCGTCGGTACGATTGGCAGTTCGGCTCGCCACCACGAATTTGGACCCATTGCCCTTGCGCTCGTCAAGCGGTCAACCCCGGTGGATCAGACCCTCTTGGCCGACGGCGTTGCCGCAGCCCAAGAGGTTTTGGTCGATCCTGAAGCAGGCCTGCATGTGCGGGCCGGAATGAACTTGTGATGACTGAAACACCTACCGGCCAAGCAGCCACCTTCGACACCCTTGGCTTGGACCCATCCCTCGCCGACGTTGTT
>JAKPAQ010000142.1 GCA_029779385.1 Actinomycetes bacterium
CGCGACGAGCGGATTCGCCGTGACCGCCTACGACATCAACGACGACGCCATCGCAACCGCCAAGGACCGATTCGCCCAACTTGCCAAAACCTACGAGGCCGAGGTGGAGTCTGCGGCAGGTCGAACGACCGAAATTCTCGCTTCGATTACCTTCACGAGCGACCTGGCCGACGCCGTGGCCGACGCCGATCTCGTGATCGAAGCGGTCCCAGAGGTTCTCGAACTCAAACAGGACATCTACCGCAAACTGGCCGAGGCGGCCCCCGCAAAGACGATCTTCGCGACCAACTCTTCGACGCTGCTTCCCAGCGACCTAAAGGATGCCACCGGCCGGCCTGACCGTTTCCTCGCCTTGCATTTCGCCAACCAGATCTGGAAATTCAACACCGCCGAGGTCATGGGCACCGCCGACACCGACCCCGAAGTTTTCGACACCGTCGTGGACTTCTCTGCCGCCATTGGCATGGTTCCCATCCCTCTCCACAAGGAGAAGGCCGGCTACGTGCTGAACTCCCTGCTCGTGCCGTTGTTGCGCGCGGCAGGCGAACTGGCCGCCCTCGGCTATGCCGAGCCGGCCGACGTGGATAACGTCTGGAAGATCGCTACCGGAGCGCCATTGGGACCGTTCCAGATCTACGATGTCGTCGGACTGAACACGCCCTACAACCTGCTATCCCATGGCGATGAGACCGCCCAGCAGATCGCGGCGTGGCTCAAAAAGAACTACATCGACGAAGGCAAACTCGGCATCGCCTCCGGCGAAGGCTTCTACAACTATCGCGCCTGATCCACGGCCCCAACGGCCTAACATTGACGCCATGACGCCGCCAACTGGTCTGCTCGACCGGATGGCCGGCGTCATGGTCGCTTCTGCCGTCGGTGATGCCCTCGGGGCCGGGTCGGAGTTCTCGGCCCCAGATCCGAGCCGAGAACCGGCAATGGCAGTCGGGCCCGCAAAACGGCCGGCCGGCCAGTGGACGGACGACACCTCCCAAGCGGTCGCGATTGCCGAGGCTTTGGCAGCGGGGTTGGATCCGCGCACCGAAGCCGGATTGGATTTCATCGCCCGCCGGTTCCTCGACTGGTATGCCACCGACGCGGTAGATGTTGGCCGACAGACCGCCGCAGTCTTCGACCTCGCGAGCCTCAACCGAACCGGCACCTCAGTGACCTCCACCGATCTAACAGCGGCCGCGCGCAGTTTCCACGAACGCACCGGTCGTTCGGCCGGCAACGGCTCACTGATGCGAACCGGTCCGCTGGCGTTGGCGTTCCTCGACGACCCAGCCGGTTTAGTGGACGCGGCGATGAAAGTATCGGCGCTCACTCACTACGACTGGTACGCCCAAGAGGCCTGCGCCGTCTGGTCGCTGCTGATTCGCCACGGCGTCCTAACCGCCCAAATCCCCACGTTCAGCGACATCGCCCGATGGTCGCCGCGGCCGGAGTTTTGGGCCAAAACGCTGCAAACTGCTCAAGACTCCCCCGCCAGCAATTTCACCGAAAACGCTTGGGCTGTCGGCTGTCTGCAAGCGGCTTGGAGTGCAATCCATGCCACCGGCAACACGCGCGGAGAAGACCACCTCGTCGCCTCGCTTACTGAAGTGATCCGCATCGGCAACGACACCGACACCACCGCTGCCGTCGTCGGGGCGCTAGTTGGCGGCGCTTGGGGCGCGGGCGCCATACCGCTCAACTGGCGTGACGCGATCAGCGGTTGGCCCGGCTACACCGCGACCGACCTAACCCAATTGGCCGAGGCGATCGGCACTCGAACGGCCGCTATTTAGCCAGCGGGCTATAGAAAACCAACCCGTTGCCCTTGTTGTCGTACACGACCGCGCGCCGCTCGTGCGCGTCGTCGTAGGGGGCCTTCACGATCGCTCCCCCGCCCGCCTCGACAGCTTTGGCGGCCGCGTCCACATCCGCGGTCTTGATTCCGACCACTACCTGTCCGGGCAGCGGATGATCGATCGAGGTGGCCAACGCGAGTGTCACCGACCCGCCGTCGAGCGCGGCGAAATGAGTGCCGTCGCGAAACTTGAGGTCAAAGCCAACGGTCTGGGTATAGAACTCGATCGACTCGTCCAAGTCGTCGGTCGAAACCAGGATCATCCGAACGTCGTGCTCACTCATTACCCGCTCCTTCTGTGGTGGCCAGCAGCGCAAGCGCGCCCGGAAACAAAATGTTGTTCTCTTTGTGGATGTGCTCGTGTAGATCAAGTTCCATCCGCTTTAGGCCCTCGAGCATCGCCCGATAGGAGCCGCACGCATCTGCTGGAACTGCGTAGTTTTCGGTCACTTGGTTGAGCCGCTTGAACAGGGCACCAACCGCCTCATGCTCATCGACGAGGTCGGCCAGTTGGTCTGCCAGTGGGCTCGAAGCCGACCACTGGCCGGTTCGCTCCAACCGGTTGATTGACGGGAACACCGACCGTTCCTCTTTGGTCATATGAGGTTCGAGTTCACCGACCGCAGTCGTGAAAATTTCGAGCACCTCGGCAAGTTCCAGATGACGCTCACCATGCACGCCGTGGACCTTTTGGACCAGCGCCAAAAGCCGCGGCATCTCCTCCCACATATACGCGTGGTGGGTGTCCAAAATGTCGTGGGCCAGCTCCGCGTTCTCCCGCGAGGTCGACTCGGTGGATTCGGCTTGAGTCGGCAGTTCCAGCGCCTGCTGGACGTCCGCCAAATCGAGCCCGGTCACAGAAACTGCGTCGGCCAAAGATTGCTGCCCGCCACAGCAATAGTCCAAGCCGAAACCTTCAAGAATCGGTGCGCGGCGGTGATCCTCGATCACCAATTCGGCCAAAGTTGCAGTGCCAAGAACGGTCATACTTCAACCCTAGGTCGCACTTGGGCCACTATCGAGCGCTCAGGAGGTGACTCTTCCCCGAGCACTTTGGACTTCTCGGATCCAGCCGTAGGAAGCCTTCGGCGTCCTAGCCAGCGACTCGAAATCGACGTGGATCAGCCCGAACCGTTGGGTGAACCCGGCAGCCCACTCCCAGTTGTCCATCAGGCTCCAGACGCAATAGCCCTGCAGGTCAAATCCGGGCACCGCGCCGTTGGCCAGATCGGCGGCGACGTTCAGGTGACCGTCGAGAAACTTGATCCGGTCGGTGTCGTTGACGACGCCGTCGGCGCCGACTTTGTCCTCAAAGCTCGCTCCGCCTTCGGTAATCACCACAGGCGGAAGCCGGTCGCCATAACGCTCAACCATCGAGACCGCGAGCCGGCGAAGTCCGTCCGGGTCGATCGGCCAACCAAAGCCGGTCTTCTCCAGTCCGGGCCAGTCCAGCAACCTGAACGGCAGGTCCTTGGCCGCTTCGGACTCACCGTCTGGAGAGTTCCCTTCCAGATCAGCGCCGGCGGCCACCAGGCTCGGGAAGTAGTAGTTCAACCCGTAAAAGTCGATCGGTTCACTGATGATCGCCAGATCGGCCTTGGACATGTGCGACACGCGCCGCAGCAGGAAGCCAAGTGTCATGCCAAGGCCCTTGGGCACCTCGGGCGACCGGCCCAAAAGCACCGGATCGGCGAACAGGCGGTTGTGAATGAAGTCCAGCAGACCGGCCATCGCCTTGTCTTTGCGAGTGTCTTCGGCCGGCGTGCACGGGGTATGAGTGTTGGTGATGCCGATTCGCCCCGAGACCCCGGCCGACCGCAGACCTTGGACCGCATAACCGTGACCCAGCAGCATGTTTCGCGCAACCGCACCGGCCTTGAAGAGCCGTTCCTCACCGGGCGCGTGCACACCGAGTCCGTAGCCGTTCATCACGACGGTCGCGGCCTCGTTTACGGTCACCCACTCTGGCACTCGATCGCCCAGGCGTTCGCCCATGATCGCCGCGAACTCGCCCAGTCGCTTCGCGGTGTCGCGATTAGTCCAACCGCCGGCCTGCTCGACCGGCAGTGGAGTGTCCCAGTGGTAAAGCGTCGCCATCGGAGAAATCCCGCGCGCCAACAATCCGTCAACGAGACGGTCGTAGAAGTCGAGCCCAGCCGCATCGACCGGCCCCGAACCAGTCGGTTGAACTCGCGGCCACGAAATCGAGAACCGGTAGGAGTCCAATCCGGCGCCCTTGAGCAGATCCAAATCCTCATCGAGTCGGTGGACGTGATCACAAGTAACCGCCGGCGTAGAGCCGTCGGCAATCCGGCCTGGCGCGTCGGCGAACTC
>JAKPAQ010000143.1 GCA_029779385.1 Actinomycetes bacterium
TCTTCGGCGACGCGGCGGCCAACGGCACTGTCAAGATCGAAAATCTGGATACGGGCACCTCGCGCGAGGCGTCTGCCGACGCTGCCGGGCGCTTTTCCTTCTCTCAGCTGCCTCCGGGTCGCTATCGGGTGACGTCGGGCGGCGTGACCCGCGAAGTACAGGTCAAGGTCGGTACGGGTACCTCTGTCAGCCTGGCCTCCAAGTCGGGGGATCCGACCACGCTCGATACGGTCACGGTGATCGGCTCCGGGGCCATCAATCCCATCGACGTGTCCTCGGTGGAATCCAGCACGGTGTTCACGCAGGAGCAGATCCAGCAGTTGCCCGTTGGCCGCGACATCACCAATGTCGCGTTGCTGGCGCCGGGCACCGTGCGTGGTGACACCGGCTTCGGCAACCTGGCGTCGTTCGGCGGCTCGTCGGTCGCCGAGAACGGGTACTACATCAACGGCTTCGACGTCACCAACATCCGCAACTTCATCTCCTACGCCGACCTGCCGTTCGATGCGATCGGCGAGCAGCAGATCAAGACCGGTGGTTACGGCGCTGAGTATGGCCGCTCGCTCGGTGGCGTGATCAATATCCTCACCAAGCGCGGCACCAACGAGTGGAAGGGAGGCGTGAGCGCCTATTGGTCGCCTTCGTGGGGGCGTGAGTCGGGCAAGGATGTCGTGAACCGCGACCCGGCCGATGTGGCGATCGGCGACACGCTGTTTGTCTACCGCAGCGACAACGAGAGCGAAGGTCTCTCGTACAACATCTACGGCGGCGGTCCCATCATCAAGGACAAGCTGTTCGTGTTCGGCCTGATCGAAGGCCGCAACAATTCCTCCGATACCTTCGGCCGCACCACCAGCACGCATACCAGCAACAACAGTCCGAATGCGATGCTGAAGCTGGACTGGAACATCACGGACAACCACCTGCTCGAGTTTACCGGGATCCACAACAAGAGCACGACCAGCTACCGCGACTACAACTACACCAGTGGCAAGTACGTCGGGGAGCACGAATCCCTCAATGCTGAATACGACGTCGAGAGCGGTGGCAACGTCTATATCGGCAAGTACACCGGTTACCTGACCGACAACTTCACGTTGTCGCTGATGGCCGGTCGCCTCGAGAGCAACGATAGCTACCGTACGCCCGAAACGTTGCCCGGTGGCGAATGCCCGCGCGCGTTCGATAGCCGTAGCAACCCTGGCACCACGACCTACATTGGTTGCTGGAACCAGTCGCAGACGTTCATCCGCGATCCGAATTGGGGCCCCGACAAGGACACTCGCGACGCCTACCGCATCGACGGCGAATGGGTGCTGGGCGATCACCACCTGCGGTTCGGTTACGACACCGAGAAGTTCACCTCCGGGCATGCCGGCCAGGTCTACACCGGCGGTATCTACTGGCGCTTCTACCAGGTACGCGCGAACGAGATTGCCACCGGTGCATTCGCAGGCCAGCCTGGTCGCACGGTCAATGGCGTTCTCGTGGGTCAAGGCCAGAACTACGCCCGCAGCTGGATTTCGCAGACCACCTCCGGCGCCTACGAGGTCAAGAACACCGCGTTCTACCTCGAGGACAGCTGGCAGGTCACCGACAACTTCCTGCTGTATGGCGGCGTGCGTTCGGAGGGCTTCGAGAACCTGAACGCGCTTGGCGACGTGTTCGTCAAAGCCGACAACCTGATCGCGCCGCGTGTCGGTTTCTCTTGGGACGTGAATGGTGATTCGACCTTCAAGGTCTTCGGCAACGCCGGTCGTTACTACATCCCGGTCGCGGCCAACACCAACATCCGCGC
This sequence comes from Actinomycetes bacterium, assembly GCA_029779385.1. Next base: position 1,799 of record JAKPAQ010000143.1, read on the forward strand.
GTCCGGCGGCGAAGTGCTGATCATCGATTATTACCTGACCACCGGCGTGGACGCGGTGAATGGCGTGCCGACCGGCCTGGGTTCCAAGATCGGCCCGCAGGCGGTGAATGGTTCGCTGGATCCGCCGGATTCCCGCACTTTGGCGGTCGATGACCTTGAGCCGATGTACCAGGACGAGTTCATCGTGGGCATGCAGCGCCAGCTGAATGATGCCTGGACCCTGGGCGTTCGCGCGATCAGCCGCGAGGTGAAGAGCGGCATGGACGACTACTGCTCGCACCAGGCGTTCGTGGATTGGGCCGACGACAACGGCTACACGAACTTCGATCCGGACTCCATGGCAGGTTGCTTCCTGATCAACCCGGGCCGCGACATCAAGATCGCAATGGATGTGAACGGCGACGGCAACTACAGCATCCAGACGGTGCCGAACAGTTACTTGGGCATGCCCAAGTACCAGCGCACGTACCATGCCCTCGAGATCTTCTGGGAGCGTAACGCGGGTGACAACTGGTTCCTGCAGGGCTCGTACACCTTCGCGAAGAGCAAGGGTAACGTCGAGGGCTACGTCAACTCGACGCTGGAGCAGGACGACGCCGGCCTGACCCAGGACTTCGACCACAGCCGCTTCGAAGACGGTGCGTACGGTTACCTGCCGAACGATCGCCGTCATTCGCTGAAGCTGTTCGGCTCGTACAAGCTGACGGACGATTGGCGCGTTGGCGGCAACCTGCTGGTCCAGTCCGGCCGCCCGGTCAACTGCAACGGCTATGTCCCGCTGGATGGCCTGGGCATCGATGCCAGCAGCCTCAACGCGTATGGCCCGTCGAGCTTCTACTGCCTGGACCAGAACGGTAACTCCTTCCTGAGCAACCGTGGTCAGTATGGTCGCACGCCTTGGACCAAGAGCGTCGACCTGTCGCTGGCGTACACCCCGACCTGGGCGAACAAGAAGCTGACGCTGCAGATGGACGTCTTCAATGCGTTCAACTCGCAGAAGGTCACCGAGTACTACGAGGTGTCCGAAAACAGCCGTTCGACCCCGACCCCGGAGCCGAACTTCCTCAACGACGTGAACTACCAGACCCCGCGCTCGCTCCGCGTCACGGCGCGCTACGAGTTCTGAGCCAAAGCCTCGCTTTGTATGACCCAGCCGCCGGCGCTACGCCGGCGGCTTTTTTTTTGCCCATTCAGGTTTGCGGGAGGGGATGTGACACTGGTTAAGGATTTGTTTCTTGTTCTATAGTCCGGCGGTCGGGCCGGTTCAGGCCGGACGTACATGTACATCTTTGGTCACAACTGTCCCTATGGGGGTTACACACAATGGCTTCTAATTACATTGCCAAAGGCCTGAAGCGTAGCGCGCTGACCGTTGCTCTCGGTCTGTCGTTCGTGGGTGGCGTGCAGGCGCAGACGAACACCGCAGGTGCGGTGACCGGTCGTGCGACGTCGGGCGACACCATCACCATCAGCAACCCGTCGACCGGCTTCAGCCGCACGATCACGGTGGGCGCGGATGGCGGCTACCGCTTCTCGCAGCTGCCCACCGGCCAGTACCAGATCAGCCGCAATGGCGCGGCGCCGCGCAACGTGACCGTCAACGTCGGTAGTGCTGCAACGGTCGATTTCGCCGGCGGCGACGCGACCACCCTCGACACCGTGACGGTGGTGGGTTCGGGTGCCATCAACCCGATCGACATTTCGTCGGTGGAGTCGACGACGATCCTGACCGCCGAGCAGATCAACAAGATCCCGGTGGCGCGCGACACCACCTCTGTCGCCCTGCTGGCCCCGGGTACGGTGCGCGGCGACGCGGCGTTCGGCAACCTGGCCTCGTTCGGCGGCGCCTCGGTTGCGGAGAACCAGTATTACGTCAACGGCTTCAACGTCACCAACTCCTTCCGCAGCCTGAACTACAGCTCGATCCCGTTCGAGGCGATCGCCGAGCAGCAGACCAAGACCGGCGGCTACGGCGCCGAGTTTGGCCGTTCGCTGGGTGGCGTGGTCAACCAGATCACCAAGCGCGGCACCAACGAGTTCCATGCGGGCGGCAACGTCTTCTGGTCGCCGAACAGCCTGCGCTCGGACGTCGAGGACACCTACTACTCGAACCCGCTGACGCCGGAATACGGTGACCTGCGCCAGGACAACTCGCACGACACGACCGACGGTTGGCGCGCCAACCTGTGGGCCAGCGGCGCCCTGATCAAGGATCGCCTGTTCGCCTACGGCTTGATTTCCTACGCCCGTACGGATGCCGACACCTTCGGCAGCGTGCAGTCCACGACCAACACCTCCTCCAAGAACAAGGCGCCGCAGTGGGTGCTGAAGCTGGACTGGAACATCAGCGACAACCACATCCTGGAGTTCACCGGCTTCTCGGACAAGAACACCACCTATACCGACAGCTACGACAATGCGCCGGGCTCGTTCACGCGTGGTGCCTACAACGGCCAGACCGTCGCCGAGTCGGGTGGTGACAACTACATCCTGAAGTACACCGGCTACATCACCGACAACTTCACCCTGTCGGCGCTCGCGGGCCAGAGCAAGTTCGCCCGTTCCACCTATGTGATCGGCACGGACGGCACCAAGGCCTTCTACGACGGCACCTTCACCGTGCCGACGCCGGGCGTCGCCCCGAACGATGGCTGCTCGGTCTTGATCGACTCGCGTCCGGCCTACCGCACCAACGTTTCCGGCGTGTACTCCGGTTGCTCGATCAGCAACGGCACCCTGCAGGACGTCAATTCCGGCGACAAGCGCAACCAGTACCGCATCGACGCCGAGTGGCAGCTGGGTGCCCACCTCGTGCGCTTCGGCTTCGACGCCGACCAGTACAAGTCGCGCGATGGTTCGGCCCGCGAGGGTGGCTACCAGTGGACCTACCTGACCAGCAACGGCGCTGATGGCAAGGCCAACACGGGCGACGAGTTCGACGTGGCCCGCCTGCAGTACACCAGCCAGGGCGCGAACGTCGAGGTCAAGCAGCACGCCTTCTACATCGAAGACAGCTGGAACATCACCG
>JAKPAQ010000163.1 GCA_029779385.1 Actinomycetes bacterium
CCGGTACAGTCCTGACCTCTATCACCCAGATCGACGGTGGAGCGGGCAACGACACGATAACCGGGTCTGCAGCTGCTGACACCATCCTTGGATCTGGCGGTGACGACATGCTAAATGGTGGCGGCGGAAACGACACCTTCCAGTACACCGGAACCGCCAACGGCTTCGACGCGGTAGACGGCGGTCTCGGGACCGACACGATCTCGGCTCTGGCCAACTCGACCGTGATCGGCCTCAGCTCGATTGCCGGGATCGAGGCGATCAGCGCGGGATCGTTCACCGGAGTGTCGGTCTCGGGTTCGGGTAACAACGACACGCTTAATTTCACGGGCGTAACGCTCACCGCGATTGCCAAGATCGATGGTGGAGCCGGCAACGATACGATTACCGGTTCGACTGGCGCAGACACCATTCTCGGTTCGGGTGGGGACGATACTCTGGACGGAGGAGATGGTAACGACACCTTCCAGTATACCGGAACTGCCAATGGTTTCGACGCCGTCACTGGCGGCCTCGGGACGGACACGATCTCGGCGCTGGCGAATTCGACCGTGATCGGTCTCAGCGCGATTTCTGGTATCGAGACGATCAGTGCCGGGTCTTTTACCGGGGTATCGATTTCGGGGTCGGGCAACAACGATGCACTGGACTTCTCGGCCACAACGCTGACCGCAATCACCAAGATCGATGGTGGGGCGGGCAACGATACGATCATCGGCTCTGCGGCTGCCGACACCATCCTCGGATCGGGCGGAGACGACACGATCAACGGCGGAGCCGGGAATGATGCCATTCAGTACACGGGCACGGCGAACGGCTTCGATGCCGTGGATGGAGGTGCGGGCACCGACACGATTTCGGCCCTGGCCAACAATACCGTGATTGGCCTTTCGGCCTTGGCCAACGTGGAGACGATTACGGCCGGATCGTTCACCGGCGTCTATATCGCTGGCTCCGGCAACAACGACATACTGAACTTTTCGGCTGTCACGCTGACCAACATCGTCAGAGCCGAAGGTGGTGCCGGAAACGACACCATCACCGGCAATACGGCCGCGAATACCCTCTGGGGTGGGCTGGGCAACGACGTGATCGATGGCGGCGCTGGAAACGACAGCCTGCTTGGTGACGATGGCGATGACATCATCAAGGGGGGCGCGGGGACCGACACGATCAACGGCGGCAATGGAACCGATACCGTCGATTACTCGGCCTATACGGCGAATTTGACGGTAAATCTCGCGACCACCACTGCGCAAACCGTGGCGACCAGCGATTCCGATACGATTACGAACATCGAAAACGTAACTGGGGGATCCGGGGCTGACACATTGACGGGCTCCACGGCGAACAATGTGATCGATGGCGGCGCGGGTAACGATCGTCTGACCGGCGGTACGGGCAACGACACGATCATTGGCGGTGCCGGAACGTCGGACGTTGCCGTGTTCGCGGGCCTTCAGGCCAGCTACACGATTGCGACAAATGCGGGCGTCGTTACGATCACCGACAACCAAGCCTCAACGGACGGAAACGACGGTGTCGATACGGTCAGCAGCATTGAGAAGGCCGAGTTCAAGGGCGGTGTGCAGGTCGGAATTACCTCGCCGATCGTGCTCGACCTCAATGGTAACGGCGTGAGCTTGATTGATAACCGAAAGACCAACGTAACCTTTGACTGGGACGGCGACGGGATCGGCAACCAAACTGGCTGGGTCGGCAAGGACGACGGCTTCCTGATGTTCGATCGGGACGGCAACGGCACCGTCAGCGGGGCCAACGAACTGAGCTTCACCAGCGACAAGCAGGGTGCGAAGTCCGACCTGGATGGTCTGCGGGCATTCGATAGCAACGGCGATGGGATTTTCTCTTCGGATGATGAGAAGTTTGACCAGTTCAAAGTTTGGCGCGACACAAATGG
>JAKPAQ010000186.1 GCA_029779385.1 Actinomycetes bacterium
GATCTGACGATCGCATTTTCGGACTTTCTCAGGGAGCAAACCAATGGCCCGTCTTTATCTTTCTAGCGGTGAAACCTACAGGGAGGTTGGCGCAGGCGCCACCCCGACTCAGGTCAACGGCACCAATGGCGCCGAAGTCGTTTACGTTAAGGCCGACGGCGACGCTGCGTTCGACGCATCGTTCAACCGCGGTGGCGACACGATCAACATCCTCGGCAATGCTGCGCTCTACACGGCCAGCATCGTCGGTGGTTCCAGCCTTCAGCTGACCTCGGCTGCGGGTGCGACGATCATCATCCCGATCGGTTCGACCGGTGCGACGATCAACTTCGCCGATGCCACCTCGCGGACGCTCGTTCGCGACACGACCGGCGCTTTCAAGCTCGGCACGCAGACGATCGCAGCCACCGGCACCACGGCTGTTGCGGCTGGTTCGGGTGGCGGCACGACCAACCCCGAGCCGGGTTCGGACTATGTCCTGACGCCGAATCAGGACATTCTGACCGGCACCTCGGGTCACAACCTGTTCCTCGCGGACATCGTTCAGGTGAACGGTCTCCAGGTGAACACGCTGGGCACCGGTGACAACATCAACGGTGGCGCCGGCAACGATACGCTGCAGGCTCAGCTCTATCGCGGTGCTACGTTTGACGGCAGCAGCGTCGGCGTCGTCAACGGCGGCAGCAACGCTGCTGTGCAGCCGCGTCTCAACAGCGTGGAACAGATTCTGCTCGAAGCGCAGAATTCGGACTTCGCCACGAAGAAGCCCTATGATTACTCAGGCTATCAGGTCTCGGTACAGGAAGCTTCGAGCAACTACCTCTACTCGAACAATAGCGAAGTGTACTTCAACGCGAAGAACGTTCGCGGTCACAACGAAATCTGGTCGTACTACTCTGAAGCCAACCTGACGGTTTCGGATCTGACCACGATCATTTCCAACGGTGGCCACGACAACAATCGCAACACCTCGGACATCACCATCGGTGTCGCCTACTCGAGCGAGCAGGACACGTACTGGGATTCGTCGGACCTCAAGGTGTTCTTCGATCAGGACTTCCTGCTGACGGGTGTCGAAAGCAAGTCGCGTGCGTTCTTCTACTTCGTCGACGAAGAATCGGATCTTGCCGGTCTGCCGCAGCTTAACCGCAGCGACGTGGATGGTATCCGCATCGCGATCTCGGGCTACCAGGCTCCGGGCACTTACGTGACCCTGAAGGTTCCCGATGTCACCCAGATCAAGACCCATCTGGAATTCGTTGCAGCTCTGCAGGCTTCGCTTGCCGAACTGAAGGCCCAGGGCGTGGTTCCGCAGGACCTCACCGTCTATGTCGATCCGACCCTGACGCGCATCACTTACAACGACGCTGGTCAGCCGACCAATCCGTTCCCCGCTGTCGTCGTCGAGACGCAGAGCGGTGCCACGGTGACCCCGGTTGGTTACTCGCACGACACCAGCCTGACCGGCATCTACGATATCTTCGGCACGTTCACCAATGCGTCGGAAAGCGCTCCCCTGCCGCTCAGCGTCAACATTGCGCTCGAGAAGGCCGGTAGCGGCGGCGAAGGCGGCGACGTCATCGTTGGTTCGAATGACAAGTACAACCATGGTATCGACGTGTTCAATGTCACCGTTTACGGTGATAAGAGCCGCCCGAGCTGGGTTGAATACCTGAACTCGACCGGCGACGGCGAGACCGGCATCGGCCAGGCCGGTAGCCTCGATGTAATCAACATCACCTCGAACAATGTCAGTTCGTCGATCACGAGCAGCTTCCCGTCGACGACGACGTTCGCGGCGCTGACGATTGGTGCCACCAACGACAACCTGACGCTGATCGATGCCAGCACGTTCAAGGGCGACCTGACGCTTGGCATCGCGGACGAGGTTCGTAACCTGACCACGCTGCTTGCCACCGGCGGCGGCAAC
>JAKPAQ010000211.1 GCA_029779385.1 Actinomycetes bacterium
GCGAGGACGTAAAGGTTCAGGTTTCGTGGCTGATCCACCCGAGTTTCATCCGCGATATGGGTGCCGAGGAAATCGGTCGCCTCGGGGTCTACCTACGGGCAGCACAAAAGCGCCTGACCTCGACGAAGGATCCGAGCGAGATCTGGGCGCTGGAAGCACGCTTTCACGAACAGACGAAAGATCTGCGGCCGTGGCAGCGACTCAGCAAACCGGTGCAGCGGGTGCGTTGGATGCTGGAGGAACTGCGAGTCAGCACGTTCGCCCAAGAACTTCGCGCGGCCGGACCGATTTCGGTCAAGCGGGTCGAGAAGGCCTTGGACGAACTGCGCTGATTCGAGTCAGTTGAAGTTCTGGGTTCAGCCAACGCCGAGCAGGTCGATGACGAACACTAAGGTGCGACCGGACAGGCGGTGACCACCGCCGGCAGGACCGTAGGCGAGTTCTGGCGGTGCAACAAGTTTGCGGCGGCCGCCGACCTTCATCCCGGGGATGCCCTGCTGCCACGCGCCAATCAGCTGCGGCAGTGGGAAGCGGGCCGACTGGCCGCGATCCCAAGAGGCGTCAAACTGCTCGCCGGTCTCAAAATCGACACCAACGTAGTGAACGTCTACGACTCCGCCGGCTACGGCTTCGTCGCCTTCGCCAACGGTGATGTCCTCGATAACCAACTCAAGCGGGGCAGGGCCTGGGGTGAAGTCAACTTCGGGCTTTTCACTCATGTCTGCCATCCTTGCACGCATGCGCGCAGCCATCCTGCACTCCCCCGGAGATATTCGAGTCGAGACCGTTCCAGACCCGCGAATTGAGGCTGACACCGACGCGAACCAATAGACTACGGCGCCGCTCTCGAACGATCATCCCGAACACACTGACGCGAAGACCCACTCAAGGAGAATCTTCGCGTCAGGTGTCAACCAAAACTCAGATCAGTCCCGGTAGCCCAACACGGTCGGCCAGAAACCGTTATCTTCGAAGCGATCACGAAAATGATTGAGTTTCCGCCGTCAGGTTTAGGCCTGGCTCGCTTTGCGCTTCAGCAGAATGCTCACGACAGCAGCCAGAATGCCAAGCCCCAGCAAAATTCGGCTGGCCAGCAGAGCGCCGTCATCAGGTTCGATGAAGAAGACTGCCGCCGCAACAATGAGGATGATTAACCATCCCCACCTGGTCAGAAGAACTCTCACTTCATGATCCTGTTCTCATGCGTTCACTTTTCGAACTTGACCGGCTTTACGAAGTGCGCCGAGGGGTACCGCCGAATGCACGAACGCACCGCGATCAAGGCCATGCTGAGTCCTTGAAGGCGGTGCGTTCGGCGTTAGCTCACTTCAGCTGGGAACTGTTCAGTCCCAAGAGCCGACGAGCAATAATCAGCTGCTGAATCTGCTGAGTGCCCTCGAAGATATCGAGGATCTTGGAGTCGCGAGCCCACTTCTCCAAGAATTCATTTTCGCTGTAGCCGATGGAGCCAGCCAACTCGACGCACTTGAGCGTGATCTGGTTGCCCGAGCGACCAGCCTTCGCCTTAGCCATCGAAGCCTGCAGCGAGTTTGCCTGACGGTTGTCGGCCATCCACGCGGCCTCCAAGGTCAACAGCAGTGCTGCCTCCCAGTCCGCTTCCATCTGCAGGAAAGTGGCGACGACGTGCGGCTGAACCGCGGCCGGGCGGTCGTAGTCGATGACGAACCCAGCCTGCTCGATCAGTTCACGCATCGTATCTAGCGAAGCACGCGCGCAGCCAACAGCCATTCCGGCAACCAGCGGCCGGGTGTTGTCGAACGTTGCCATCGCGCCGGCAAAGCCCTTGGCCGTGTCGATCTCAGGAGAACCGAGCAGGTTTTCGGCCGGAACGCGGCAGTTGTCCAGAACGATCACGGCAGTGTCGGAGGCCCGGATACCGAGCTTGTGCTCGAGCCGCTCGACTCGGATACCCGGCAGCGACTTGGGCACGACGAACGACTTGACTGCCGCGCGACCCAGTTCCTTGTCCAAGGTGGCCCAAACCACAACCGAGTCGGAACGATCGCCCGCGGTAACGAAGATCTTTTCGCCGTTAAGGACGTAGTGATCGCCGTCCTTGATCGCGGTGGTCTTGATGGCGGCCGAGTCCGAACCAAAGCTCGGCTCAGTGATCGCCATCGAGGCCCAAGTGCCCTTGAAGCGTTGGAGCTGTTCGTCGGTGGCGACCGAGGCGATGGCCGAGTTGCCGAGTCCTTGACGAGGCATCGAAAGCAGGAGGCCGACATCGCCCCAGCACATTTCGATTACCAACAGCACCGAGGACATGTTCGAGCCGTTCTTGACGCCCGACTTGCCCTTCTTGTCTTCGTCGACGCGCACACCGGCCGCACCTGCACCAGCGCCGGAACCAGACTCGTTCATGCCGTCGATCAGCGAGGCCAACAGGTCGAGTTCCTTGGGGTAGGAATGCTCGGCTAGGTCGTACTTACGTGAGTTCGCTCGCAGGAATTCATTGGCAACGTCGTGGGCTTGTTGAACGAAAGCGGTGAACTTCTTTGGAGTTTCAAGATTGATCATGATGTTTTCTCCCCGTCAGACGAGGACGGCTCCTTCCATGACGCCGACCGCACGCAAGTCGCGGTACCAACGCTCAACGGGATGTTCCTTGACGAATCCGTGACCACCGAGCAACTGAACGCCGTCGGTGCCAATCTTCATGCCGTATTCGGTAGACAGGCGACGCGCCAGCGCGCCTTCGCGGGCGAAGTCATCGCCACGATCGGCGCGCGAGGCCGCCTTGAGGGTTACAAGACGCATGCCTTCGAGTTCGATCGCCATATCGGCGACGGTGAAGGCCACTGCTTGGCGGTAGGCGATCGGCTCGCCGAACGCTTCGCGAGTAACTACGTAGTCCTTCACATAGTCCAAGACTGATTTGGCGGTGCCGAGCGCAAGTGCGGCCCAGCCAAGTCGCGACAACCGAATCATTTCGCGGTAGTCGTCAACCGATCCGAGGATCGCGTCCTCGCCCACCTGGACGTCAGTTAGTTGGAGCCGCGACAGACCAGCAGCGCGAAGACCCATGCTCGGGTCGGCCGCAACTGTTACTCCCTCGGTGTTGGCTTCAACGATGACCATCGACGGGCCGCGGCCCTCGACGTCAGCGGCGATCACAAACAGTTCGGCTTCGCTGGCGCGCACTGCACCAGACTTGAGCCCGTTTAGGACGTAGCCCGCATCGGACTTCTTTGCCGCAGTCGCCAAGGCGAACGGGTCGAACATTGCCTGCGGCTCGTTGACTACCAGGGCCGCTGCTGGCACGTTTTCGCCGGCGAAGTCGGCCAGGTAGGTCTGCTGTTGGGCTTCGGTGCCCCACAGTGCGATCGCCGTGGCGACTGCTGAGGGCGCTAGGCAAGCAACTGCCTGGCCCATATCGCCTTCGGCCAGAGCCTCGGCCACGAGGACGCCGGTAACTGAGGACCGCTCTTGGGAGAGTCCGCCGAGTTCCTCAGGAATGTTGATTAGCGACAGACCGAATTCGCCGGTTTGGGCCAATACTTCCTTGGGCGTGTCGTCAATCTTTTCGGCTTCTTCAGCACCGGGACGCAAGACGGCCGAAGCGAACTCGGAAATGACCTCGACCATCATTTGCTGATCTTCGGTTGGGGTCAGGTCGAACACGCCACTTGGCTTGTTGCTGCTCGGGCGCTTGCCTTTGCCGCCGCCAGCAACCTTCTTGAAGGTGCGCTGCATCGAGCCAGCGGCCTGGAAGCCGGACTTGGTGCTTTGGTGGATTGCGCGCTCGGTGAATTTGCGCAGACCGAGTTTATCGAGCGTTTCGGAAGCGGCTACTTTGTTCAGCACGCTTAGCCCGAAGGCCATGGGGTCTTTACCCGCCACGATCACTCCCTATGATCTCAGGTGAATTTCTGCTGGTTGCAGTTTCAGATACCGATGGTATCCCATTCGCATACCGAGAGTATCTGAAATTGGAATCTGTTGCCCACTTTTTTCATGTGTCCTGACTCTCGTTAGGCTGAGGCGTGCCTGAAACACCTTCTGCAGACCAGTCCCGACCGCTGCCAACTGGCGGAAAAGTTCGACCAATCACCCGCTGGGGAACACCGGTGATGCATCACGAACTGGACGATGTGGTCAAATTCGATGACGAGCTTGCGACGCTAGTCGCCGACATGGTCGCCACGATGTATGCCGCCGAAGGCGTTGGCCTGGCCGCAAATCAGGTCGGAGTCGACCTAAAGGTTTTCGTATTCGACTGCCCTGACGGCGATCAACAACGAATCACCGGCGTCGTCTGCAATCCAGTACTGCGACTGCCTGACGGAGCTGACCGCCAACTCGACGTCGCCGACGAAGGGTGCCTCTCCTTGCCCGGTGCGTTCACCGAGTGCGGCCGACCCGATCACTCGTGGGTCACCGGCGTCGATCACCTAGGCGAACCGGTCGAGTTCGAAGGCACGGGGCTGCTCGCCCGCTGCCTCCAGCACGAAACAGACCACCTGTTTGGCACTGTTTTTGGTGACCGAGTACCAGAAAAAGCGCGCAAGAAGCTCTACAAGCTTCACAAGCAAGTCGCCGACGAGTACGCCGACGACTGGCCAGTGGGCGAAGAAGTCGACTGACTCCTCACGATTGGTTCGGCCGAAACCACCAGCAGGCAATCGCGGTCGAGGCGGCCACGTTGAGCGAATCGATACCAGCAGCCATCGGGATTTTTATCCGATAGTTGGCTTCGCGTTGCCAGTGTTCGCTCAGTCCCGGCCCTTCTGAACCGACGATCACCGCCACCTTTTCAGCTGGCTCCACCGCGTCGAGCGCGATTGAGTCTTCGGCCAACGTCATCGCATATGACGTGAACCCGTGGTCAGCCAAAAGATTCGGCAGCGCGTACCAGTCGTCGATCCGCGCCCACGGCAAGGTGAAGATTGCGCCCATCGCCACCTTGATCGAGCGCCGATACAGCGGATCGGCACACCGCGGCGACAGCAGGACCGCGTCGAACCCAAGCGCGGCCACGTTGCGCATCACCGCGCCGATATTTGTATGGTCAACCAAATCCTCGGCGACCAACACTCGGCTCGCACCGGCCAAAACCTGGTCGGCCGACAACGACTCCGGCCGGTTGATTGCCGCCATCGCCCCACGGTGAACGTGGAACCCGGTGAGGCGTTCAATGTCTTTTTCGGCCAGCACGTATACCGGCGCTGGCGATTCGGCGAGCACATCGGCCAACGACTCCAACCACCTAGGCGCGAGCAAGAAAGAACGCGCTTGGTGCCCGGCCTCAAGGGCGCGCCGAATGACCTTCTCGCCCTCGGCTAGGTAAATCCCGCGTTCGGCCTCAGTCTTCGTGCGCAGTTGGACGTCACGAAGATTGGTGTAGTCGCGCAATCGCAGGTCGGCCGGATCGTCAACTGCGATTAGGTCTGCCACCGCACTAGGTTATTGCCATGAGCCTTGATCGACCCGTCACCCCTGACCCTTACCCGCTACTGCCGACGGTCGCGTCGTTCGCAGTCCGTAGCAATGACGTCCAAGATGGCCAACCGTTGGATCCGGCCCAAGTCAACGCCCACGGCGACACCTCCCCCCACCTTGCGTGGAGTGGCGCCCCGGCCGGAACAGAGTCGTTCGTGGTTTCCTGCTTTTACCCGGATGCGCCCATCGTTTCGGGCTTTTGGCATTGGACCGTCGTCGACATCCCGGCAAACGTCACCGAATTGGCCACCGGCGCCGGTGCTAGCGACGCCGGCCTGCCAACCGGTGCGTTCCATGTACGAAACGACGGTGGCGGCCTGAACTTCATGGGTGCCGCGCCGCCAGAAGGCGATCAACTACACCGCTACTTCTTCGCCGTCCATGCAGTCAAAGCCAAAACACTTGGCGTCGACGCCTCCGCCTCGCCGGCCGTCGTTGGTTTCAACCTCGCCTTCAAGACACTAGGCAGGGCCATCATCCACGGGACTTGGCAGTGGTGAACCAACTAGATGTTCGGCTGGTCCGTCGGTGGTTGGTCAGTCGGCGGCTGACCGGCTGGTGGCTGGTCCAAAGTTGAGATTGGCGCCTCTGCCTGCTTGGCGGCCCGAATTGCCTCTTCGACCGCACTCGTGGTTTCGGCCGGCGGCGTCGACTCGTCAACGACTGGTTCGTCTAGATCGACGCGCTTGAGCGATCCTCCACCATCGACCGGGATGGAGCCGACCACGTTACCGATGGTGCTGAGCGCCGCAGTGACCTCGGCCGGGATGATCCACGTCGAGGCGTTGTTGCCTTGCGCGATCTTTGGCAGCGTCTGCAAGTACTGGTAAGAAAGCAACTTCTGGTCGGGGTTTCCGTCGTGGATTGCCTGGAAGACTGTCTCGATGGCGCGGCCTTCACCCTGCGCAGTCAACACTGCTGCCTGCTTTTCGCCCTCAGCCCGCAACACGGCCGACTGCTTTTCACCCTCGGCAGTCAAAATCGCGGCCTGCTTCTGACCCTCGGCGGTGAGAATCGCGGACTGTCGCTCGCCCTCGGCGGTCAAAATGGCGGCTCGCTTGTCCCGCTCGGCGCGCATCTGCTTTTCCATCGCATCGATGATCGACATCGGCGGGTCGATGCTCTTTAGTTCGACCCGGCTGACCTTGATCCCCCAGCGTCCAGTGGCCGCATCAAGTTCGGCGCTTAGCGTCCGGTTGATCTGATCGCGGCTGGTGAGCGCATGCTCCAACGTCATGCCGCCGATGATGTTTCGCAGCGTCGTCATGGTGAGTTGGTGGATGCCGTCGATGTAGTTGACGATCTCGTAGGTGGCGGCGACCGGATTGTTCACGGTGAACAAGATGACCGTGTCGATTTCGACCGTCAGGTTGTCCTCGGTGATTACGCCCTGGGGTGGGAACGACACGACCTGCTCGCGCTGATCGATCCGATACTTGACGCGATCTAGGAACGGAATGATCAGGTGTGGTCCCGGTTCCAAGGTGGCGCGGTATTTGCCAAGTCGCTCAACAATTCCGGCAAAGTTTTGCGGAATTATCTTCAAACTGGCTGCTGCAGTCACGATCAGCAAAATCACCAAGAAGATGAACATCAACAACACTGCAGTCATCAATTTCCCTTTCGTTCGACACGCGCAACAGCGCCATCGATATCGGTCACAACGAGTTCTTCGCCAACTTCATAAACCGCCTCCGGGTCGACCGGTCGCGCTGTCCAGAAGACATCGCCAACTCTGATCCGGCCGCCGTGACGGCTGATCGTTTCTGCGACAATCGCAAGCTCGCCGACCATTCCATGCTGGCCCGACGGAAGCGAGGGACCATCATGAACGCGCGCCGCGATTCGCGGGCGAACAAGTGACAACAGTGCCGTCGCGACGATGCCAAAGACAATCAACTGCACCTCTACCGAAGCGCCCAGTGCGGCCGCACCTGCGGCGGCAAACGCGGCGAGCGCGAACATCAAGAAAATCAGCTCGCCGCTGCTGAGTTCGATCAGCCCGACAAATACACCCAAGGCGACCCAGGTCAGCCAGATGTCCGATCCAAACCAGTCCATTTGCTCCCTCTCAGTTCGCCCGGTGCCGCACAGGTGGACGTCTAGCCACAAATCGGCCGTGGTCGTGGCTCACTTCGAGTCGCTGACCGAAAGCGGCCGTCAAGTTCTGCGAAGTCAAAGTTTGCGCAATCGGGCCGGCCGCCACGATTTGACCCTTGGCCAACAACAACGCGTGCGTAAAGCCCGGCGCGATCTCCTCAAGGTGGTGCGAAACCATCACCAATGCCGGACCTTGCTCATCAGAAGCCAACGCCTCGATGCTCTCGATCAGGTCTTCGCGGGCGCCGACGTCTAGGCCGGCCGCTGGTTCGTCCAGCAGGATCGCTTCGGGATCGGTCATCAGCGCCCGACCAATTAGCACGCGTTTCTTCTCCCCCTCAGACAGGGTCCCGAAGGTTCGTTCGGCCAGCGCGGCGATACCGAGTTCGGCCATCATCGCCTGGGCGCGAGCGTGATCTTGTTCGTCGTACTCTTCGTTCCAGCGACCCAAGACGGCATAGGCGGCAGACAAAATGAGGTTCTGCACCGTCTCGTTGGCCGGCACGCGCTCGGCGATGGCCGAACTCGTGTGGCCGATTCTCGTGCGCAAATCGAAGACATCGACCGCACCCAAGGGCTCCCCCAGAATCTCGGCGACGCCGGAGGTCGGGTGCGAATTCGCCGACAAAATCTGCAGCAGAGTCGTCTTGCCCGCACCGGTTGGACCAATGACCACCCAGTGTTCACCGGCATTGACACGCCAATTGATCTGAGTCAGCAGATACTTGCCGGCACGCATGACCGAGACGTCGGTCAACTCAAATACTGCAGGCACGCCAACAACCTATCGGTTCGGCTCAGCTGTGGGCAGATACCCTCGTGGTGATGAGTGCTCTAGACCCGACGCTGACCCCAACAGCGCACCTGAACTCCCCAACCGTTTTGGTCACCTTCAGCGGACCAGATCGCGCTGGCGTATCCACTCGGGTGTTCGCCGAGCTGGCCGCCCACGAGGTCGAAATTCTCGACGTCGAGCAACTGGTCGTTCGTGGCCACCTGGTGCTCAGTGTTCTAGTAACCGCCCCGACAGATCCGGTCGCGTTTGACATGACGATGAAGGCGGCCAGTTCCGATATGGGCCTAGGCGTGGAGTCCGTTCACGGGCTTGGC
>JAKPAQ010000246.1 GCA_029779385.1 Actinomycetes bacterium
GTCAAAGGTGCCGAACAGAACCGCGCAAAGCAGATGTGCAACGGCTGCCCGGTGCGAGCCGAATGCCTAGCCGAAGCCCTCGACAACCGGATCGAATGGGGCGTCTGGGGCGGCATGACTGAGCGCGAACGGCGTGCGCTCCTTCGCCGGCGGCCAAACGTCAAGACCTGGCGAGAGGTTCTCGTTCAGGCGAGCTGAGGACCCCACCAATCTTTCTAAGTGCGTCCAGGTCGTGCACATCGGTGTCTAACGCAGGCACCGGCACCACCTGGACGTTCTTATGTGCGGCGACAAACCGCTGCCGCAGATAATTCTCCCGATCTGCCAACTTCATTCGCTCGGCGTGAACCGCCAGCAATTCGCCAGTCTGCTGTTGCACCTTCGTGCCGCCAGCAAGTCGCCCCGCCGCCGATTCAGCATCGACCGCACTCATCGCGGCCGCGTTCTGATCATGAACCCGATTGACCACCACAGCCGACAGCGGCATGTCATCGGCAGCTAGTCGCTCGACGAAATAGGCCGCCTCACGCATTGCCGCGGGCTCTGGCACCGCGACCACCAAGAATGCGGTTCCGCGGTCCTGCAACAAGGCAAAGGTCGCTTCGGCCCGTTGACGGAAACCGCCGAACAAAGTGTCGAAAGCAGCAATAAACGTCTGCATGTCGGTAAGCACTCGCGCGCCCAAGATCTTGTTCAACGCCGCAGTCACGAGCCCGAACCCAGCCGTCAACAGCCGAGCCGGACCCCGAGCCGGCGCGAGTAGCAGCTTGATGAACTTGCCATCTAACAGCGACGACAGTCGTTCTGGCGCGTCCAGGAAATCTAGCGCCGAACGTGACGGCGGAGTGTCCACGATGATCAGATCCCAGCGCCCTTCACCGTGAAGCTGACCGAGCTTCTCCATCGCCATGTATTCCTGGGTGCCCGCAAAAGAACTCGACAGTGCGACATAAAACGGATTTGCCAAGATTTCGGCGGCCTTATCCGGCGATGCGTGCGCTTCAACGACCTCGTCGAAAGTCGTTTTCATGTCGAGCATCATCGCGTCCAGCGAGCCGCCCGCAGTGGTGTCGATCCCACTGACAGGACGGGGCGTGTTGTCCAATTCAGCAAGTCCCATCGACTGTGCCAGCCGCCGCGCCGGGTCGATGGTCAGGACGCAAACTTTTCGGCCTCGTTCTGCCGCACGTAGTGCCAGCGCCGCCGCAGTCGTCGTCTTGCCAACACCACCAGAACCACAACAAACGATGATTTGGGTGCTCTTATCCGAAAGCAAAGTGTCGGCCTCAAAGGGTCCGACCTGAGCAGCACCGGTAACTCGGCGCTCGGTGTGCGGGCGCCGATCGCGAGGTTCAGTTGCCGACTTGGAATTCATTTCAGGTCACCTACCAACGGAGCGAGCAGCTTTGCCAGATCTTGAAGTGCCCCAAGATCAATGTTCTCGTTCAGTAGCGGCAGTTCCACATGCGGTTCGCCGCAGCCAGCAATGATCTGGAGTTGCTCATCTTGCAACTCTTGTCGAGAAATGTGACCAAACCCTTCGGTTACCAATGCCCCAGCGGCCGAGGGCGGCAGTCCAACCTTTTGAAGCACCGGTTCGACCACCTCAGCCGTAAGTTCCTGGCTCCGCAACGCCGCAATCGTGGACTTGGACAATAAGTTTGGCCGGACGAGATTCACGACAACGTGACCGACCGGAATATGTTCGCGAGTCAGTTCGACGATTCCATCTAACGTCTCCTGGACCGGCATCTCCTCGAGCACGGTGACCAAATGGACGGCAGTCTGCGGACCACGCATCATCGTCATGATCGATTCAGACTGAGTTTTGATCGGACCCATTTTCGCCAGCCCAGCGACATCGTCGTTCACTCCCAAGAACCG
>JAKPAQ010000247.1 GCA_029779385.1 Actinomycetes bacterium
GCGTTTCCGAAGGCACCTTCGCGCAACTTCGGTCGCTCTGAAAGCGTAAGAGTCATTGGAAAATACCCTTCATCTCTCCGGGCCGACGTTCGACCTCGGACGGAATGAGCACCTGGCCGCCGTTCGGCTGGTTGCTGGGGTGTCGTCGGGCCGTGTCCCTTAACCCCTCTGGATGAGTCGGCCTAAGCCTAGGCAGCGAATTGGGGTCGGCTGAAATCCGTGTCTCAATAATTGAGATGCAATCTCAACTATTGAGATCCAGTTAGTTCTGCTCGGCCAAGGAGGCAAGCCACCGCGCGACCTCGTCTGGTCCGTCTAGGACGACGTCGGCAAGGGGCACCAGGGCGTCCTGTTCCGCCGAGACCGAGCAAACCAAAGTCACATCAAGGCCCTTGGACCGCAACCGAATGAGTTCACGAAATGCTGGCACGTCGCCCAGGTCATCTCCGGCGTAGATAACGGCCTGCGGCTCGAACCGGTCCACCAGCCAGCGCACCGCCAAGCCCTTATCGCTACCGGGTAGTCGAAGTTCAGCAACTTGGCGCCCCAACTCAACTTGAAGCCCAAACCTCGCAGCCAACTCGCCAATTGGTGCTGCCAACGCAGAAAGAACTTCGGGACTTTCGGTGCCACGCGCGTGCAAGGCCACGGCAATGCCCTTGTCCTCCAGTCGCACCTGCGCCACATCATGGCTCGCAAGCCAATCGGGCAACATTTCGACAAGTTCACGCACCGCTGCCGGACGGGCCGGCAGGTGCAGTTCACCTGTGAGCGCGTCCCATCGTTCGGCACCATATTGACCACAAATGACCAAGCGCTCGAGGCCAGCGGAGTCATCGAACCTGCCGAGTCGACGCGCTTGCTCGACCGGGCGGCCGGTCACGATCGCTAATGCTCCCAGCGCCGGGCCCAGCTTCTGGAGCGCAGCCAACGATTCAGGGTGAATAAACGCATTGGCCGGATCGGCGACGATGGGCGAGAGTGTGCCGTCGAAGTCGAGTGCCAGCAGAGTGCGACCAAGTTCGGTCATGCGAATGAGTATGCCGCGCTGACGGACTCAGCGTGGGCTGGCCAGAATAACGGTCAGTTGCGTTTTCGAAATGTTCTCGACCGCGGGCATGAACCGAGTGATAGAAAGGTCCGCACCGAGCAACTCGGCCTCAGCCTGTTTGCCGGGTGGGAAGTAGACAGTGTCTTGAGGAACCGAGCCACGCCAATCCCCGAGGCCAGCAATAGTCCAGCCCGCTTGCTGCGCTTGGGCCGAAACCTGGGCGGCTAAGCCACGAATGCCGATCTGGTTGAAGATGAGCACCGACGTCGAACGGGTGACATCTGC
>JAKPAQ010000277.1 GCA_029779385.1 Actinomycetes bacterium
CGCGACCGACACCATCTGGCGCGGAGACACGTCCATGTAGTGCACATCGGCGGCCGGAACCTCGTCCGCGTCGCCGTGCTTGACGCGCACCAAGACGCGGTCCTCGATGAAGCGACCACCGTCGTCCAGGACAGCGTTCGCCTGGGCGACGATGTAGCGGTCCTCCTCGTCAGCGGTGAGGTAGTCGATCTGATCGGTGACCCGACCGTCGACGACCTTGCGGTACGGCGTCTCAACGAAACCGAACGGGTTGATTCGACCGTACGAAGCAAGCGAGCCGATTAGACCAATGTTCGGTCCTTCAGGCGTCTCGATCGGGCACATGCGGCCGTAGTGGGACGGGTGAACGTCACGAACTTCATAGCCAGCACGCTCACGCGAAAGACCGCCAGGTCCAAGCGCCGACAAACGACGCTTGTGGGTCAATCCGGCAAGCGGGTTGTTCTGGTCCATGAACTGCGACAGCTGGCTCGTTCCGAAGAACTCCTTGAGCGCCGCAGTAATCGGCCGGATGTTGATCAGGGTCTGCGGCGTGATCGCTTCGACGTCCTGCGTGGTCATCCGTTCGCGGACTACCCGCTCCATCCGAGCCAAGCCCGTGCGGAGTTGGTTCTGGATAAGTTCGCCGACCGTACGCATGCGACGATTACCGAAATGGTCGATGTCGTCAGCCTCAACCGGAACCGTGCCAGCGGCAGTTTCAAGTTCGGTCTCATCGGCGTGCAGAGCAACTACATAACGGATCGTCGACTCAATGTCGTTGATCGTCAGCGTCTGCTGATCGAACGCCTCGGCCGAACCGATCTTCTTGTTGATCTTGTGACGACCAACTTTGGCGGTGTCATACCGCTTCGGGTTGAAGTAGTAGTTCTCCAACAGCGTCTGGGCGGCCTCAACACTCGGCGGTTCGCCCGGACGAAGCTTGCGATAGATGTCTAGCAGCGAACGCTTCTGCAGTTCGGCGGCGACCGCTTCGTTCGTGACGGCCTCGCCACGCGCCTTCTTTTCGAGGTCTTCGCGAACCGCATCGGTGCGGACCGAGTCCTTCTCCAGCGTTGCCAGAACGGACTCATACTGGCCGAACTTCTCCAAGATGTCGGCCTCGGAATACCCGAGAGCCTTGAGCAGCATGGTTACCGACTGCTTGCGCTTGCGGTCAAGACGAACGCCAACGAAATCACGCTTGTCGATCTCGAACTCGAGCCAGGCACCACGCGACGGGATTACCCGGGCGGTAAAGATGTCCTTGTCGGAGGTCTTGTCCTGCGCGCGCTCAAAGTAGACGCCGGGCGAACGGACCAACTGCGACACGACGACACGCTCGGTGCCGTTGATGATGAAGGTGCCCTTGTCCGTCATAAGCGGGAAGTCGCCCATGAAGACGGTCTGGGACTTGATCTCGCCAGTCTCATTGTTCATGAACTCGGCGGTGACATAGAGCGGGGCCGCGTAGGTCACATCGCGGTCCTTGCAGTCCTCGACCGAGTACTTGGCCGGCTCAAACCGGTGATCGCGGAAGGAGAGACTCATCGTTTCGGAGAAGTCCTCAATCGGACTGATCTCCTCGAGGATCTCCTCTAGGCCCGACTTCGTCGAGACGTCCGAGCGGCCAGCGGCCAAATCGGCGTCTACCCGAGCGCGCCATGCATCATTGCCAACCAGCCATTCGAAGCTGCTGGTCTGCAATGAGAGGAGTTCGGGAACCTCAAGAGGTTCAGAGATTTTCGCGAAAGAGATACGCGAAGTGTTGTTCGTGGTTGCGGCTGAACGCGAGGCGGCCAAGAGAAGTCCTTCCGAAGGAACTCGCATGCGATGAACGTGGCGGTTCTGTACTATGCAGTTGTCACGGCTAGGCCGTGAGCGCACACCTCGGGAACCCGGTCAAATCCGATCCGCTAAGGATTAGTCCGACCAAGGGCATGACAAAGTGGGCGCGAAGATTCATACTAACCCAACCGACACACCGAATTCAACCCCGGGTCTTGACATTCGCTGTTTGATCAGGGACGATTCTTCGTTTCTTCCTGCGATAAGCGCAGTTTGCAAGCAAAAATAGCCAACAAGCATCCCTGGCTCACGCCACGAGACGAGCCGGAGACGACAAAGCGCCCGCTCCCCGAAGGGAACGAGCGCTTTGTGCTGGATTCAGCCGAGTGTCACTTAAGGGTGACGGTGGCGCCGGCAGCCTCGAGGGCTTCCTTCGCCTTGTCAGCGGCGTCCTTGGCAACCTTCTCCAAGACCGGCTTCGGAGCGCCTTCAACGAGCTCCTTGGCTTCCTTCAGGCCCAGGCTCGTGAGTCCACGGACCTCCTTGATGACCTGGATCTTCTTGTCGCCGGCTGCTTCGAGGATGACATCGAACTCATCCTGGTCCGCGCCAGCTGCTTCGCCGCCGGCAGCGGCCGGTGCGCCAGCTGCGGCAACGGCAACCGGGGCAGCAGCGGTGACTTCGAAGGTGTCTTCGAAGAGCTTGACGAACTCGCTGAGTTCGATCAGGGTCATTTCCTTGAATGCATCCAGCAAATCTTCGGTGCTGAGCTTCGCCATTGGTGGCGTCCTTTCTGATGTGAGACCCCGAGGGGGTCCCGATGGGAATCGGGCGGTTCAGCCCTCGGTGTTTTCGTCGGTCTCGACGCTTTCGGGCGCCGAGTCGGTCTCGACGCTTTCTGGTGCCGCTTCGGCCGCGGGGGCCTCGACGGCGGGTGCCTCTTCGTCGGCCGCTGGTGCAGGTGCTCCTGCAGCCAAGACCGTCGGGTCGGCTTCGGCCTTCGCCTGCAACGCCGCAATGGTGCGTACTGCCTGCGATAGCGGAGCGTTGAACAGCCCCGCAGCCTTGGAAAGGTTGGCCTTCAGGCCGCCAGCGAGCTTGGCGAGGAGAACCTCGCGCGACTCGAGGTCGGCCAACTTCTTGATCTCGTCGGCACTGATCTGCTTCCCATCGAGGAAGCCGCCCTTGACGACGAGATTCGGGTTCGCCTTCGCGAAGTCACGCAGGCCCTTTGCTGCCTCAACCACATCGCCGTTGATAAAAGCGATAGCAGTAGGACCGGTGAGCAACGAATCGTCGAGCTCAATTCCGGCGTCCTTGGCGGCAATCTTGGTCAGCGTGTTCTTGGCGACGGCATAGCTCGCGGCTTCGCCAAGCGAGCGCCGCAATTCCTGCAGCTGCTTGACGTTGAGGCCGCGGTACTCGGTGAGCACTGCGCCGTTGGACTCGCGGAACGCACCCGCAAGTTCGGCGACAGCGGCTGCCTTATCCGGGCGTACCATGGGTCTCCTTCACTGGTTCAAGCGAAGACTGGAGTACCCAAAAGAAAACGTCCCGTGCGCAAGCACAGGACGCGGGTTGATCGATTTGACTCGACCAGTTCGGAACTGAACCTGCGCGGGCCGCCCTCTTGGGCGCTTTGGGAATCTCTTTCGAGAAACCACCAGCGGTCTTCGGCTCAGCCAGTCTAGGCGACCCGGTTCGGTTTCACCAAACCGGGCCGACCTAGCGGAAAAATTCAGCTGCCGAAACTGCTCATTAGCGAACTAGCATCAGTGATTTGATCCTTGCTGGGGGCCTTGACGTCAACCGGCTCGCCCCAATTGCTCCAGTCGATCGTGGTGTCGGATTTGGCGACGGTCATCGTCATCCGACGCATCAAGTCGTCAGGGCCGACATAGATCACGTATTCGAGTTCCTTCGGCATCTGCCCGAGTGCCTTCGTTGCCTCATCGCCTTTGCCCTTGAGGACCTTCGAGGTATCGAGCACCATCACGATTCGGGTGGTGTCGACGCCGTCGATCTGTCCGCCGTCCTTGCCCTGGTTGTCGAACTTGACGAGCGCGTCGCGAAATACCTTCAACTGTGCTTCCGGGTCGGCCTGATCGGCGAGGCTGCCGTACTGATCTCGCAGCGGATCCTTCGGGTCGTTCAAATCGATCTTGATGAACTTGTTACCGGTCAACTCACCCATCGACAGGTACATCATGCCGTCAACCATCCGGACTTCCATCTTGCCGGTTCCCATGTCCAATGTGAGTTTGGTTTTGGACTTGGTGACGTCCTCGTCAATGCCGACTACGCCGTTCATCGTCATGTCGCTGCCGCCCGCGGAGGTCGTCATCTTCATCTGGGCCGACTTGGCCTTCAGTTGCGCAGCACTTAGGCGCTCAACAAAGTTCTCCTTGGTCAACGGATCGTCCTTGGCCGGCGCGGCGACAGTTTCCGCGTCCTTTGCCTTAGCTTCCGAGCCGGCGGAGTCCGCCGACCCGCCACAAGCAGATAGGCCTACGAGCATTACGGCGGCGACCAGCGCGACCAAAGACTTTTTCATGCCCGCAGCCTATCGAGCCGACTCAACTATCTCAGCGATACGCCCGAACAAAATGAAACGG
>JAKPAQ010000317.1 GCA_029779385.1 Actinomycetes bacterium
CCACCCGACCATGGCAAGCGTTCAAGTTGAAACCGTGAGCACCGGCGCCGAGAAGGCGCGGCTGGCAGTCGCCGGCCTGCTGGTCATCGGGGCGCTGGTGGCCTTTTATCTGCTGACCAGCCAGGGTGCTATCGCGCAATGGGGCGGCTTGGTGGCGGGCCTGGTGCTGGCGGCGGTGGTGTTTTTCACCTCCGAGTCCGGTAAGCGGCTGATCGGCTTTGGCCGCGACTCGTGGCGCGAAGTCAAGAAGGTCGTCTGGCCGACGCGCAAGGAAACGCTGCAGACAACGGCCTTCGTGTTTGCCTTTTCGATCGTCATGGCGCTGTTTCTGTGGCTGACCGACAAGACCCTGGAGTGGGCGCTGTACGACCTGATCCTGGGCTGGAGACGTTGATGAGCGAGACAGAAAATCAGATCGAGCCCGTCAGCTCGACCAACCCCGACCTGAGGTGGTACGTGGTCCATGCCTATTCGGGCATGGAGAAGGCGGTCGAGCGCAACATCGTCGAGCGCATCAACCGTGCCGGCATGCAGTCCAAGTTTGGCCGCATCCTCGTGCCGACCGAGGAAGTGGTTGAAATCAAGAACGGCCAGAAACGCACCACCGAACGCAAGTTCTTCCCTGGCTACGTGCTGGTGGAAATGGTGATGGACGACGACACCTGGCACCTGGTGAAGCACACCAACAAGGTGACGGGTTTCGTCGGCGGCGCCAAGAACCGGCCGGCGCCCATCTCGGAAGACGAGGTCATGAAGATCGTCAACCAGATGCAAGAGGGCACCGACAAGCCGCGCCACAAGGTCGAGTTCGAAGTGGGCGAGTACGTGCGAGTCAAGGAAGGCCCGTTCACCGACTTCAACGGCACGGTCGAGGAAGTCAACTACGAGAAAAGCAAGGTGCGCGTGTCGGTCACGATCTTCGGACGCGCCACCCCGGTCGAGTTGGAATTCAGCCAGGTCGAAAAAGCCTGACTATCGTTTTTATAGCTGCCCGCGCTTTCCGACTCTGCGC
>JAKPAQ010000297.1 GCA_029779385.1 Actinomycetes bacterium
AAGGCATTGCGTGGACGGGTGACGAGTCCGTCGGGTTGGGTGACGACCTTCAGGCCCCAACCAAGCTTGTCGAAGTGTCGCTGAATTGCGAACACCGAATGCATGTAGTCGTGAGCGACCACACCACCAGCAACCGGCGTCCCGAGGTAGACGTTGACTGCGGGTTGCGCCTCAGTCCGCAGTTCGCTCACGTTCAGTTAACGGTTGAACTAATGGACGTCTGGAAGTAGATCGTGGAGTTCACTGTGGGGCCCGAGCCCGACTTCACGTTGCATGTGGACGGGCTAGAGCACAGCTGAATGCCGCCGGTCGCAGCCTCGAGGGCGTCATCATCGATTGCCTGGATGCCGTCGATCGCCGGGTTTGGGTTCTGGTCATTCGCGCCCATTGTGGTCTCCTTACGTCGTACATCGGTCTTTCACGAGAGTAGTTCTCGCTACCGATCGTTGCCAGTGCCGGAGCACCCAACTGGAGCATGGCCAATTCGGCCCGATTGTCCAGATCGCAGGGGACTGCCGCGCTAGGTTGGCGCTCTGCAGAGGGAAGGGACCCGATGACTCGCACTGCCTACGTCATTGCGTTTCGCCGCGATCGAAGCGGCGCACGGGCAGCAAATCTTGCTGCGGTGATTGAGCATGTCAGTGCTCTGCCTAACGTCGAGATCGTTGTCGTCGAGCAGGACACCGGATCGACTTTTGATGCTCCAGCCGGAGTGAAGTACCACTTCATCGCGCATGACGGCCCGTTCAACAAGTCATGGGCGATGAACGTGGGTTTCCGACTCACCGATGCACCGGTGGTCGGCTTCGGAGATGCTGACTTGATCATGTCGCTACCTGAGATGACGGCCGCAATCAACGCGGTGGCAGCGGGTGACTTCGACGCGGTCAAACCCTTCGATCGCATCGTCGATCTATCCGAGCAGGAGACGGCTGCCTTCCGCGAAGGTGGGCCGTTGCCGGATCCGACCACTGATATCGAAGGCAACAAGCGTGGGCAGGGCGAGTACCTGCCATTTTGCGGCGGGTTGTTCTTCGTGACTCGCGAACTGTTCGCTCGTGCAGGTGGCTACGACGAACGCTTCGTAGGTTGGGGTGGAGAAGACGACGCGCTTTCCGTCAAGTTCGCACGCCTCGGCGGGAGGTTGGGCATCAACACGCAACGTGCCTGCTACCACCTCTGGCACGAGCGCGGCGCCGCCCGCTACGCACACGCGAGCTATCGCGCGAACGTCGACCGGCTGACGTTTTTGCAGGAGTGCACCGACGCCCGGTTGCAGCAGATTTGCGACGCCGACGCCGAGGAAATGGGCAATCTGCGGGCCCCGATTCAACGTCGGTAAGTGGCTGCTCGGGGTCATTTCTGAGGCCGCATCAGCCGCTCGTTCATCGCTAGAGTAACGGCGTGTTTCGAGCTCGCGCGATGACAAAACGATCCGACGAGGATCTCGACCGCCCGCTGCGTTTGGTGTCAGTGCCGGCCCTCGTTGGCTTGATCCTTGCGTTGTTGATCATCCTTGGCGGCGCGTTCTGGCTCTTTGGCGGTCAAGTGGCCGTGCGGGTTCCGGCCTCGGGAGTCATCGTGAACCCGCCGGAAAACGTCGACGTCGTTGCGACAGTGAATGGCGTGGTGGAGTCCGGACCGGAGGAGTTGGATCGGGTGGTCAAGCCGGGAGATCCGGTCGCGAAGATCAGGACACCCGA
>JAKPAQ010000036.1 GCA_029779385.1 Actinomycetes bacterium
ATTGAGGAGTCGTTCACTGGGCACGAGGTCGTGAAGGTGTTCGGCAACCAAAAGGCGACGGCCGAGGAATTCGCTGAAACGAACGAGGCGCTGTTTGGCGCTGCCTTCAAGGCGCAGTTCATTTCGGGCGTCATTGGTCCGGTGATGATGTTCATTTCGAACCTGAACTACGTTTTGGTCGCGGTCGTTGGTGGCGTTCGCGTCGCCTCGGGTTCGCTTTCACTCGGTGAGGTGCAGGCGTTCATTCAATACAGTCGCCAGTTCACTCAGCCGTTGACACAGATCGCGTCGATGGTGAACCTGTTGCAGTCGGGCATGGCTTCGGCAGAACGTGTGTTTGGCTTCATTGACGAGCCGCATCAAAGTCCCGATCGCGCGGACGCTAAACGCCCAGATCCGCTTCGTGGTCGGGTCGTGTTTGACGACGTGGACTTCTCGTACACCGATGAGCCATTGATTGAACATTTGTCATTGGTTGCCGAGCCTGGTCAGACGGTAGCGATCGTTGGGCCGACCGGCGCAGGCAAGACAACATTGACGAACTTGTTGCTGCGGTTCTATGAACTCGATGGTGGCAAAATCACCCTCGACGGTGTTGACATCGCTGAGATGAAGCGTGGTGAACTTCGCGACGCGTTCGGAGTGGTGTTGCAGGACACTTGGCTGTTTTCGGGCACGATCCGCGAGAACATCGCCTACGGTGCGGACAATCCGACTGAAGAGCAGATCCTCGACGCGGCCAAGGCGGCGTCGGTCGATCACTTTGTTCGGACTTTGCCTGCCGGCTACGACACGGTCATCGACGATGAGGGCGGGGGAGTGAGCGCTGGTCAGCGTCAGCTGCTGACGATTGCGCGCGCTTTCTTGGCTGATCCGGCGATTCTTATTCTTGATGAGGCGACCAGTTCGGTAGATACCCGAACTGAAGCTTTAGTCCAGACGGCGATGAACAATTTGCGCTCTGGTCGCACCAGTTTCGTGGTCGCTCACCGGCTGTCGACGATCCGTGATGCCGACCTAATTGTGGTGATGGAAGCCGGTCAGATCATGGAGCAGGGCACGCACGATGAACTGATTGCAGCCAACGGCGCCTACCAGAGGCTCTACTCGGCGCAGTTCGCTGAACCTGTCGAGTAGGATTCACTAGTGTCCAGCCAACCCGTACTTGCCGTCATCGGTCGTCCAAATGTCGGTAAGTCGACTCTCGTAAACCGAATCATTGGTCGGCGAGAGGCGGTAGTGCAGGACGTTCCCGGCGTTACCCGTGACCGGGTCTCCTATGACGCGAACTGGAACGGCCGCACTTTCACTGTTGTTGACACCGGCGGCTGGGACCCCGACGCAAAGGGAATGGCCGAACGGATCGCGGCTCAGGCAGAGATTGCAATCACCGTCGCGGACGCAATCTTGTTTGTCGTGGACGCCACGATTGGCGCCACCGACATTGACGACAAGGTCGTCAAGTTGCTGCGCGCCTCGGGTAAACCAGTCGTGTTGGCCGCGAACAAGGTCGATGACCAGCGCGGCGAGATGGAAGCGGCGAGCCTGTGGAACCTTGGCCTCGGTGAGCCGTATCCGGTGTCGGCGTTGCACGGCCGCGGCAGTGGCGACATGTTGGACGCGATTCTTGCGGCACTTCCCGAGGCCCCGCGAGAGGGCGACGAAGAGATCGGCGGCCCGCGTCGAGTTGCGATTGTTGGCAAACCGAACGTCGGCAAGTCCAGTCTGTTGAACAAGTTGGCTCAGGAAGAGCGAGTCGTAGTTCACGACATGTCGGGCACGACGGTCGATCCGGTTGACGAGACGATCGTCCTTGGTGGGCGCGAATGGGTGTTCATTGACACGGCCGGCATCCGCAAGCGCGTAAAAGAGGCCTCCGGTCACGAGTACTACGCGAGCCTGCGTACCGCCGCGGCAATCGAGCGAGCCGAAGTCGTGGTGATGATGATCGACTCGAGTCAGTCGATTTCGGAACAGGATTTACGGATACTGAACACGATCGAGGAGACCGGCCGCGCGGTCGTGCTGGCCTTCAACAAGTGGGACCTGGTTGATGACGAGCGCCGCTTCTACCTAGAGCGTGAGATCGAACGCGATCTGGTGCAGATTCCGTGGGCGCCACGAGTGAACGTGGCCGCGAAGACCGGCTGGCACGTTGACCGGCTGGTGCGCGCGCTGGATTCGGCCTTGGAAGGTTGGGAAACGCGTGTTTCCACCGGTGCATTGAATGCGTTCTTGGGGCGACTGGTCGCCGAGCATCCGCACCCGGTTCGTGGCGGTAAGCAAGCCAAGATCCTGTTCGGAACTCAGGTGGCGACGTCACCGCCAACGTTCGTGCTGTTCACTTCGGGCAAGCTCGAGGCCGGGTACTTGCGATTCATTGAGCGACGGCTGCGCGAAGAGTTCGGCTTCGTTGGTAGCCCGATCCATTTGCAGCAGCGACCTAGGGAGAAGCGAAAGCGCCGCTGATGCGCTCGCCAGTTCCTGACAATTTGGCCGAGTTGCTCGCCATCGAGAAGCTTGGCTTGGATGCCGTCTTGGCGAAGATTGGGGTTGAACCGTCGGGGGAGGGAATGCACCTGATGAGCCCGGGTCGCCCTGGCTATAGTCGATGAGGCTTGGCACAGGCTGGAACTCGACGGATTGATCGGCGAATCAGTGATTTAGGCGGCCGGGTAGAGGTCAAGTTGGTAGACCACGGGTGCGGGCAGGTGCCATCGCTCGCGGTGTTCAACTGGCGGGGCGATGAACTTTTCAGGCAACCGGTCGTGCGACTTCATGTTGTGATGTTTTCGGCATAAACATCTCAAGTTCTTTGCGGTGGTGGTTCCGCCTCGGTCGTAGGCGATTTCGTGATCTAAATCTGTTTGCGTTACCGACGCGCGACAGCCGGCCACTCGACAGGTTCCGTCTCGCCACTGCAATGCGGCCCTCATCAAACCTGGCGGTTGATAGCCGAGACTCGTGGTGTCGAGGACGTTGCCGATCGGGTCTAGGACGAGTCGGCGAAACAGCGTGGTTTCGCTGGCGGCGAGCTCGCGAACCCATTCGGCGGGGATCGGCAGTTCCTCGTCGCGACTGATTCCAGGACCGGCGGTGAAGTCGATCAAGTCGGCCGCGTCGATCGAGATGGCGATTTCGGCACGAATATCGGTGAAAGTGCCGGTGCAGTTGGTGAGCCAGTGGGCGACGAGGTCCGCTCGTTTCTGCTCCCGGTTTCGACGATCACGTTCGCCAGTCTCGGGGTCAATCTTGGGCAGCTTCTTGGTGGCTTTGCGCAAGCGTGAACCCACCGCGATCGCAACGTGGGTCGGCAGCAAGGCAGACAGCCAGGAGGTGCCGTCGTCGTTGTGGGTGATTTCGACTCGTCGGCGCTCGATGGCCTGTTCAGCTTCGGTTTCGGCGGCTTCGGGTTCAAGACGGGCACGCATCCGGTTCAGCCACCCGCGCAGTTCGCCGAGCGTGTGACTGCTGGCGTAGGCGACGACTGAGGCGTCTAGCGCCTCGACTGCCGCTGAAGTGGTGAGCTTGTCGATCGTCATGGCGATCGCGCCGACCCGGGCAGCATCAACGGACCCGCCGCCGAAGGCTTGCCACGTTCGAGGTGCGCGGTCACGGACAGTGCGGGCGTGAATGACGATCGTCCAGATACGGTTTTCGGTCACGTTCAGGACCCGTGCGAGTTCGAGGGTCACTTCTCGGCGGCCTAGTTCCTTGCGGATTTCGGGGCCGTCCTCGAGGTCGACCGCACGGGTGCCGTGGTCGTGAGTGGCAAGAACGGTCGACCAAGTCGCGAACTCGGCTCGTGCTTGCGCACGGGCTACGGTTCGCACTAAGTGCTCGGTCATTTGCTCCATGTCAAAACCATATAGTCGGCCACCGACAGCCACCCTGGGTCAGCGCCGGATGGGGGATAAGGCCTGAAATCATCGGGATTTGGCTCAGCTGTGGTGAAGTGTTTTGAGCAGCCAAGGGCGAATGGTTGGCGCGGTCTACGTTGCGCTAGACTCGTGCAGGTTGTCGCGGGCTGTAGCGCAGCTTGGTAGCGCACCTGACTGGGGGTCAGGGGGTCGCAGGTTCAAATCCTGTCAGCCCGACAAATTTTGTTAGGGAATAAAACCCTTCCATTGCAGCAAATTAAGGATAACCCTGGATCGCGTTCGTCGTGGTTCGGGGTTATTTTTTGCGCTTCGAAAGTTCGGACGTTCTCCCTGCGTTCAGGTTACTTGCAGGTTGTTCGGATACGACTGAAGTCGTGGCCCATCAAGACTTAGCTGGCGTGCACGCCCCGAACCGGTGGCGCAGGAGCGCGCTGCGAAGTCGGGTTTGGGTCCTTGTTCTCCTCGCCTTGATTGCTTGCCTGCCATTCATCAACCGGCCCGCAGGCCCAGATGAGAGTGGGTTCTTGCTAGTTGCTTCGCAATGGAGACCCGGACATTCGCTTTACGGCAACTACTGGGTGGATCGACCGCCCCTGCTGCTGCTGATTTTCGATCTCGCATCACATTTGGGTGGAGTTGTTGGACTACGGCTCATCGGCCTCATCGGCGTCGTAGTTACCGTCCTGTTGGCCACTTTGCTGACAAGAATCTCCACTGGACGCAAGTCACTCATGCCGGCGTTGGTCGCCGTCATTTTCCTGAGCACGCCATTGTTTGGCACCGAACAGGTAGACGGGGAGATTCTGGCCGTTCCATTCGTCTTCGTCGGGTTGATCTCCTTAATCAGGGCGTGGCGAGGTTCGGGTCGAGACACCGTGTTTTGGGGAATTGCCGGCGGCATGAGCGGTCTGGCCGCTGCCCTGGTCAAGCAGAATGTGATCGACGTATTCGTGGTCGCGGCGATCTTCGTATTTCTTGCGGCCCGCAAAGTTGGTGCGCGTCGTGCTCTCGTGTTGGCCGCCTCGGTGGCCACTGGTGCGGTGCTGGCATTGGCGGCCGCCCTAGCCTTCGCCGCTACCCGCGGGACGGATCCGCTGGGCCT
>JAKPAQ010000308.1 GCA_029779385.1 Actinomycetes bacterium
TATGGGACGACGGAATCATCGATCCGCGCGACACCCGAACCGCGCTGTCGCTTGCGCTTTCTGCATGCCACAGCGCTCCAATCCGCGGTGTTGGTGCCAGCGATGCTGAAGCACTTGCCGCGGGAGTCGCCCCACCGGCAGGCGGCCACTTCGGAACCTGGCGGATGTGATGGAGATGAACAACGGAATGACACCGCCCGAAGGTGAACTCATCGACGCCAGCGATTTCTGGGACCGGCGCAACAAGCCCGCGTCGGTTGCGGCGGAAGTCGCCGATGCCGGCGCCGGAGGAGCTGATGCCACGCATCAGCAAGTGCCGGCGCCACCCTTCAAGCGCCTGCTAGTTGCCAACCGTGGCGAGATCGCCTGCCGGGTATTCCGAACGGCTCGCGACCTGGGAATCGAGACGGTTGCCGTCTTCAGCGAACCGGATTCCTCAGCCGCGCATGTGCGCGAGGCAGACATCGCGGTTGCTATCGGCGGAGTGACGAGTTCCGAGTCCTACCTGGACACGGCGAAGATCATTGACGCAGCTCGCCGCGTAGGGGCCGATGCAATTCATCCCGGGTACGGCTTCCTGTCGGAGAACCCGGACTTCGCCGAGGCGGTCGCGGGAGCAGGCCTGACGTGGGTCGGCCCGACACCCGACTCGATCCGCTCAATGGCGCTGAAAGTTGAGGCGAAGCGGATTGCGGCGGCTGCGGGTGTGCCGTTGGTTCCAGGCGCGGAGCTGGCCGCTGAGGTCAGCGATGCCGAGCTCTCGAAGACTGCCGCGGCTGTTGGTTTCCCGCTGCTTGTGAAGGCGTCGGCGGGCGGCGGCGGCAAAGGAATGCGTCTCGTGAACGAACCCGCGGGGCTACTCGAGGCCGTTGAGACCGCTCGCCGCGAAGCGCTCAATTCGTTCGGCGATCCGACGGTGTTCTTCGAGCGATACCTCACCGGTGCGCGCCACGTTGAGGTTCAGGTTTTCGGCGACACCCACGGCAACGTCGTGCACCTCTTCGAGCGTGAGTGCTCGATCCAACGACGCCACCAGAAGATCGTGGAGGAGTCGCCATCACCCGGCGCCACGACGGAAACTCTTGCCCGGATGTATGGCGCGGCCGTCGCGCTTGCTGAGCAGATCGGCTACGTCGGAGCGGGCACGGTGGAGTTCCTCGTCTTCGGCGAAGGTGCCGCGCAGGAGTTCTACTTCCTCGAGATGAACACACGACTGCAGGTCGAGCACCCAGTCACTGAGGCAGTCACTGGACTCGACCTCGTCGCGTGGCAGCTTCAGGTTGCGAGCGGTAACCCACTCCCGGTGCCACAGGAGGCGATCGAACGGACCGGGCACGCGATTGAAGTTCGGTTGTACGCCGAGGATCCGGCTAACAACTACCTTCCGAGTACCGGCCGACTTGCCGCCTTCGGCATCGATGCGCCTGGTGCGCCTCACTGTCGCGAAGACACCGGATTTGTTGCTGGAGACGAGGTCAGCCCGTACTACGACCCGATGCTGGCCAAGGTCATTAGCCATGCACCTAGTCGCGCGGCTGCCGCACAGCGGCTCGCTGGGAATCTGAGATGTCGCGATATCGCTGGGGTCGTGACCAACCGTGATTCGCTGGTAGCGATCCTTGAGTCTGACGCCTTCGCCAGCGGCGCCACAACAACCGACTTCCTGGATCTCAATGTGCAACTGCTGTCGTTGCCCGTAATCACCGAATCAGAGCGCGAACGCGCACTGATCGCCGTGACTCTCGGCATCGATGTCAGCAACCAATTGCACGCACCTTGGAACGACGTTGCACCGTTCGGTTGGCGCAACATCCCGGCGGTGCCGCAGCGCATGGATTGGTCATTCAACCAAAGTGGGGAATCGGTGGAAGCGGCCGTTGTGTCGTGGCCGTCACCTGATCACAGTGGCCGAGTCACGCTGCGGGCGTCGGACGCAGCGGCCGGGTGGAGTGGCGAGCAGGACGGAGTTAGCTACCGGTTTGATGTGCTCGACTCCGTCCGCACCACCGACGGTGCTCAGCGCC
Organism: Actinomycetes bacterium; assembly: GCA_029779385.1. The sequence goes on from JAKPAQ010000308.1 coordinate 2,025, forward strand.
ACGTCGCCCTGCGGGTATCGCTTGACGGGATTGCCCGCGAGTACCGGGTGTCCACCCGCGGCGACCTCGCGTGGGTCAATGACGGAACGAACTCACAGACGTTTTGCTTGCTGCCCCGATTTGCCGATCTTGATCTCGCGGCCGCCGGTGGAGGCCCGTCGGCTCCCGTACCCGGCACCGTCGTTTCGGTCGAGGTGGCAGCAGGCGACGAGGTGTCCGAAGGCCAAACCTTGGTTGTCCTTGAGGCGATGAAAATGGAGCACCGGATCACCGCCGCGGCAGCGGGTGTAGTCGACGAAGTTCTGGTGCGTTCCGGTGACTCAGTAGATGCCCATCAAGTGCTCGTGACTTTGCAATGACCACCCGCGTATCGACCACCCGCGTATTCCTGATCAGCGCCACGAAGGAGACCCTCACATGACCGATACCAAACGACCGGTTCGCATCGCGAACTGCAGTGGCTTCTTCGGTGATCGCCTGGCGGCGGCGAAAGAGATGGTTGATGACGGTCCGATTGACGTCCTGACTGGCGATTGGCTCGCGGAGCTCACGATGCTGATCCTCGCTCGTCAGCGCCTGAAGGCGGGCGAAGGATCGGGTTGGGCGCGAACTTTCGCCAAGCAGATGGAACAAGTCCTCGGGACTTGCCTGGAGCGTGGCATCAAGGTCGTGTCGAATGCTGGCGGGCTCGATCCCGAAGGTTGCGCGTTGGCGATCCGGGCGAAGG
>JAKPAQ010000341.1 GCA_029779385.1 Actinomycetes bacterium
GCGGGTGGACTTCTTCGTGTCGCCGACCGGCGACATCGTGATCAACGAAATCAACACCATGCCTGGATTTACATCGATCTCGATGTTTCCGCGCATGTGGAACGCCAGCGGCCTTTCCTACCCTGAACTCGTCGATCACCTCATCGAGGTTGCGATCGATCGTGGACCGGGAATGCGTTGACAAAGCGGTCTAACCGGTAATGACCGGCACGTTCGCGGCAATCGCCGGTGCAAGATCAGGGAGCACGCTCGTCTCGGGCGCGTAGGCATTCGGAACTGCAACCTCGACGTAGGCCTGACGTCCCACTGCGGTGAAGACGTAGCCGGCTGACCGTTGTTCAGGTAACCAATCCACTCCGTCGACGGTAATGAGGGTGGCGGTTGGGGTCAGCCCGCTCGGCTTGGTGACTCCGCATCGAAGTGTGATCGGCGGGTCGCCCCAGGCAGCTGTGGTGGGAGTCTGCGGTTCGGTGCTTCGGCGCACCGAGTTGAGCACGGAGCTCGGAAGTGAGTTGTTCAGGCCTTCGCACGCTTGAGCAACTGCCGTGCTGGTGGGTTCGGGCGCGGGTACTGCAACTGGGCCCGCGCACCCGGCAAGCAGACCTAGCCCAAGGGCGGCAGTCACCGCGATGGCCCGATACACAAAGATGACCCTAGCCGCACCAAACGAAGGGTCAACAAACGCCAATGTCAGAAGTGTCGAGAACGACCCGTGTTGGCGATGTGGGCGAGCACGTCTTGATCGCTGAGATCACCCGGCGACTTGGTCAAGGGCAGTCCGCGCTCGTTGGAATCGGCGACGATGCTGCCGTGATCCGCCTGTCCGAACCAAGCGTTGCGGTGAGCACCGATGTGCTGGTTCAAGACCGTCACTTCCGGTTGTCGTGGTCAACTGCGGCAGACATCGGTCATCGCGTCGCCGGTGCAAATCTCGCCGACGTGGCAGCCATGGGTGCGATGCCTACCTGTTTGGTCGTTGGCCTTGTACTGCCGCCCGACACGGAAGTCGGCTGGGTACTGGACTTTCTCGACGGACTGGCAGCCGAATGTGAAGGTATCGGCGCCTCGGTTGTGGGTGGTGACTTGGCATCGGGGGACACCATCATGATTTCGGCGACGGCTTTGGGTGACCTTCAGGGCCGTGAGGCCGTCACCCGCGCG
>JAKPAQ010000345.1 GCA_029779385.1 Actinomycetes bacterium
GTGAAAAAGTACCACTGGATCGAATAGAACAGGCTCGGTCCTGAACCAAGGTCTGGTTGTTTCGCCAGCTCAATGCCGGCTTGCTCTGGTGCGGTCATCGCAACATACCCAGGAAGCAGTTCTTCGTTCAGGGTTTTTTCCCACTGCTTGCTGTCGATCGCACGCACTTGACCATCTGTTGGAGTAGTCGCTTTGGCGTCCGCAGTGCTGTTGGGTTGCAGCCAGCCCGTAATCGTCACGGTGCCCGGTGGGGGTGCAGGGATTGAATCGGGTGCGGCCCCGGTGTTGTCTGATTTGACCCAGCCGCGGTTGATCAAAACAACGTCGCCGCTTTCAAGCCGCAGGGGAGTGACGATCTCTACGCCAGGGCGCCCATCGCGTGCCGCGAAGCGGACCGTGGCTTCCTTCTCCGGCTCGAAGGCACCGGTTGCGGTCACAGTTTTCCAGGCCGAATCTTTCGTCCAACCAGCGGCCAAGGCGTCCTCGATTGGCACCGGTTCGGCGGTGTAGTTCGCCCGCGTGAGGGCGTTGGCGTCTTTGCGTTGCTGGTAGCGATCTGCTTGCCAGCCGCCGAGCCAGATAAAAAGCAGCGTCATCACCACGGTGAAAACTGCCAGCCCAATCCAGCGCGGGCTCACCAGAAAGCGATACACCTCAGCGTTCCACCTGGTCTGAACTTGGTGCGCCCAACTCTTGACGGTCCACCCCGAACGGGGAAGGTCCGTCGCCGACGTTTCGGATTGCCGAGTTGCCGATCACGACCGCGATATAGGGCAGGAAAATCGCCCCGGCGGCAAAAACCCACCGAATCCAATGATCGATTGCCACGAACGCGAGGAAGCAGGCGAGTCTGACCGCCATCGAAATTAGGTAATTGCGCTCGCGGTGATCGACCTGCGCGCTGTACGGCTCGCGGGCACTGGTTATCGAATGAACTTCGTCGTCGTCACCGTGCGCCATAGGCACAACTCTACGCGGCAGGCATGATTGGACTATGAGCAACCGCACCTACCGAGTAACTGAGATCGTTGGCACCTCGCCCGAAGGGGTCAGCGAAGCCATAGATAGTGGTATATCCCGGGCATCGCAGACGCTTCGTCACTTGGACTGGTTCGAGGTAGTCGGAATCCGCGGGCAAATCGTGGACGCCGAAGTCGAGCACTACCAGGTGACGATGAAGATCGGCTTCCGCCTCGAAGACGACGAGTAACCCGAACTGCTAGCTGTCGGCAGCGTCGGCGGCTTCAACTTCCTCACGGGTGATCCCCATGAGGTAGATGATCGCGTCGAGGTACGGCACATTGACGCTCGTCTTTGCCTGACTACGCACGAGAGGTTTGGCGTTGAAGGCAATGCCAAGCCCGGATGCGGCCAGCATGTCCAGATCGTTGGCGCCGTCACCGATTGCCACGGTGTTCTTGACGTTGATCCCGGCCTCTTCAGCAAAACGACGCAGGGCGGTTGCTTTGCCCGCCCGATCGACAACTTCGCCGACGACATTGCCGGTTAGTTTGCCGTCAATAATCTCGAGTTCGTTGGCGGCGAAGTAGTCGATCCCCAACGCCTCGGCAATCTGTTCAATGATCTGGGTGAAGCCACCGCTGACCAGCGCAAACCGGTAGCCAAGGCGTTTGAGCGTGCGAATCATGGTGCGGGCGCCGGGGGTGTACACGAGGTTCTGATAGACCTCGGCTAAGGCTGACTCGGGCACCCCGCGAAGTTGAGCCACTCGTTCGTGCAGAGAGTCGGCAAAATCAATCTCGCCGCGCATCGCCCGTTCGGTCACTTCGGCGACGGCGGCCTCGCAGCCTGCATGGGCCGCCAACATTTCGATCACTTCGCCTTGGATCAGGGTCGAGTCGACGTCCATCACCACGAGGCGTTGGGCGTGACGCAAAATGCCATGTTCTTGGACGGCCACGTCGATCCCATGGGTATGACCGATCGCTGCCAGTTCGGCTTGCAGGGCGTCTGGTTCGGCGCCAGATACTTCCAGCCGGATTGCGGTGACCGGATACCTAGCCAT
>JAKPAQ010000373.1 GCA_029779385.1 Actinomycetes bacterium
ATACCCACCTCGGCAGCCACGGCCTTCGCGGTGGGCTCGTTGTCGCCAGTGAGCAGGACACAGCGCAAACCCAGCGTCTTGAAGTCCGCGACGGCTTGACGCGCTGACGGCCGGATGGTGTCTGCAAGCCCAAGGATTCCAACCGCTGCCCGACCGACCGCCACAACGACAACCGTCTGACCAGTGGACTCCAACCGTTGGCATTGGGTTCGAACCTGATCCGGGATGACAACACCCGCCTGCTCGTGGAGTGTTAGACGCCCGACGTCAACCCGCCGACCGTCCACCACGCCGCTGGCACCAAGTCCTGGGCTTGCAACAAATCCTGACGGCGCGGGGAGGTCACCCAACTCCGCGAAAGCGGCATCGAATATGGCTCGGCCAACAAGGTGTTCGGATGCCTGCTCTACTGCTCCGGCGTAGCGCAAGACGTCCGAGCGGTTGGACGTTCCAAGCGGAATGCTATCGAGCAGCGCCATCCGGCCTTCGGTCACAGTCCCGGTCTTGTCGAGCACGATGGTGTCGATCCGCCGGGATGCCTCAAGCGCGTCGTAGTCCTTGAAGAAGATCCCCATCTTGGCTGCACGTCCCGACGCCACCATCATTGCCGTCGGAGTCGCGAGGCCAAGCGCACACGGGCAAGCGATGATCAACACCGACAGCGCGGCGTTGAGTGCAACCGGCAGTGCCGCTCCCGTCGCGAGCCACGCGCCGAGTGTGACCAGCGAAATCGCGAGCACCGCCGGAACAAATACCGACGAGATGCGATCCGCGAGGCGCTGTGCACCGGCCTTCTCGTTTTGCGCATCTTCAACAAGCCGCAACATCTGCGCGAGTTGCGTATCTGCTCCGACTCGGCTCGCCTCCACCGTGACGAATCCGTTCGCGATCACCGTGCCACCAATCACGTTGGAGCCTGGTTCGACGTCGATGGGCATTGCCTCGCCCGTCATGGCGGACATGTCGATCGAAGCCGTTCCGCTGATGATCACTCCGTCAGTTGCAACCGTTTCACCCGGACGAACGACGAACCGCTCCGATACCCGCAGCGACGTCGCCGGGACCCGATGCTCGACGCCGTGTTCGTCAAGAAGCGTCGCAACTTGCGCACCAACTGCCGCCAGTTCGCGCAGCGCATCACCCGACCGCTGCTTCGCGCGTGCCTCGAAGTAACGCCCGGCGAGCAGAAATGTGGTGACGCCAACCGCAACGTCGAAGTAGAGCGCGACTTGGTCGTACGTGCCCGACGCGGAGAACATCGAGTACAGCGACCACGCTGTTGCCGACACAATTCCGATCGACACCAAGGTGTCCATCGTCGTCGTCCGGTGCCTCGCCGCGTTAATCGCTGCGCGGTAGAACGGCCACGCTGCCCACGTGACGACCGGAAGCGCGAGCAGCAGCATCACCCACTCCCAACCCGCGAAGCGGACGCGCGGGAACAGCGAGAAGTACAGCGACCCGTCACACAGCGGCATGAACAGCGCTAGCGACACGAACAACCGCCACTTCAACACCTTCACGTTGTTGTCGGGAGTGCCGTT
>JAKPAQ010000374.1 GCA_029779385.1 Actinomycetes bacterium
CAGTACACCCCGGCTCACGCCCTGCTGGCCGGAAACATCGATCCGTTCGGCCTGGGTAAGGGCACGGTCGGTTCGATCGCCAACTACTACATCAGCGAAGCTCGCCTGGACAACCTGGCCGCCTACGTTTCGCCGAACTGGAATGGCTTCAGCTTCGTGGCTGGCTATAGCTTCAACGCCCTCGGCAACGAGCAGTCGCCGAAGATCGAAGATGCCGAGACCGATGTCCGCGCTTGGACCATCGCTCCGACCTACAAGAACGGTCCGCTGTACGTCGCTTTCAACTTCCACAAGCTGGATCCGGTCCTGAGCGGCGTCGACAGCACCAAGGTGTGGGATCTGGGCGGCACGTATGACTTCGGTGTTGCCAAGGTTGGCGCGGTCTACGGCCAGCGCAAGACCGACGACGTGAAGGTCAAGCAGTGGGCCCTGACCGGTGCCGTTCCGGTTGGTGCTGCTGGCAAGGTTCAGGTCAGCTACGGTCAGCGCAAGATCGACGGCCTGCTCCCGAACGACGCCAAGGTCAGCCAGTGGGCGCTGGGTTACGAGCACGCGCTGTCGAAGCGTACCGCTCTGTACACCGCCTACGCTCAGCAGAACCAGAACGACGAGCAAGAGTTCCTGACGCAAGTCGGTGTCGGCGGTGCTGGCATCTCCGACGCTTCGGGCAACAACGCTGGTGCCGGCTATCAGCGCGGTTTCAACCTGGGTGTTCGTCACTCGTTCTAATCTCGTCTTGCGACGGGTTTAGTCAAAACGGGCGCTTCGGCGCCCGTTTTTACGTTTACGTGGCGTTCTCGAACAGGCAGCGCGTTGCGTGGCGGCAACAGATTTGTGACGGGACGATTGTGTGGGCTTCGTCGTGCTTGCTGCGCTCAGCCTGGGGTCATTAGCATTGAAACCATCGAATCAAGTCATCGGCAAAACCGGTGGAGTTGATGCGAACTTTCTCGACACCCTTGGAGAACTCCATGCAAAAGAAGCTAATCGCACTTGCCGTCGCCGGCCTGGTTTCCGTCCCGGCCTTCGCTCAGTCCAACGTGACGATCTACGGTATCGTCGACATGGGCTATGTGTATCGCGGCGACAACGTCGATGATAATGTCAAAAGCCGCAGCGGCATCGACTCCGGTGTAGCCAATGGCAGCCGCTTGGGTTTCAAGGGTACTGAAGATCT
>JAKPAQ010000440.1 GCA_029779385.1 Actinomycetes bacterium
GAGCACAGACCGTCGGGCCGGTTGATTCGACCCGTGGAACCGGTAACGTGAATCACTCACTAGACACTCCTTCATCAACCGCGACCCCAGCCGCGTCAAGTTCGCCAAAGTTCAGCGGCCTAAACCGCACGTCGCCACCCTCAACAGGCGGCCGCTCCTCCAACTCACGGATCTCGTTCGTCGACAACGCGCCCAACTCCCACATCGTCCGATAGAACGCCGACCGTTGCGCCGAATCACCCCGCAGCAGCCCCTCAACAGAGAACCGCGCATACACCGCCTGGGGCCGCAAAACCCTCGACAACCGTTGCTCAATCCGCGTCAAAATGAACCGCAGCGTGTAAACCACGTAACCGATCGACATTTGCTCGATCCCAGACCCCCACGAAGTTGTTTTCTCCGTAGACATCAACATGTGCGGCGGAATCCCGAACATTCGCGCCACTTCAGCCACCTGAAACTCACGAGACTGCAAAAACTGGGCATCCGCTGGCGGGATCGACAACTGGTCAAACTTCAAACCCCCACCAAGCACGATCGGGTCATAGGGGCCCAGCGACGCACGCCGCGCCGTCCAACGCGCCTGCAACTGTTGCGCCTGCTCCGGCGTCAGACGCTGCTCCGTCTGCAAAACACCCGTCGCCAACGAGTTCGACCCAAACAGGGTTGCACCGAACTCTTCGGCAGCCAACGCCAACCCGATCCCCTGCCGCGCAGCCCGGATCGGTGACACTCCACAAATCCCGTCATACCCAAACCCAGGGATATGCAAAATGTCGTCGTCGGTGTAAACCTTCGAGCCGTCGATCACATAGATCTTCTTGCCCATCGACGTGGGCCCACCAAGTCGCCCAACCTTCACCCGGCCAGGGTGAATCGGCCACATTTCCGCGATCGGATCCTGTGGTGTCCCACGCAACAACAGGTACGCGTTACCCCACAACAGCAAGTGGGCACCGACGATCTCCCACAAATCAAACGGGGTCATGTCGGGATGCGGATCGGCCAACAGTTTCGCGGCCCGACCCCCAGCCTTCACACGCGCCCCCTCTTGCGACTTGTAGGCGTGCAACGGCAGCGACGCCACCGAGCTGGCGATCAGGTTCACAGCCCGCCACACCGTCGAGATCCCCAACGACTTCTCTTCGGTAACCCGCTGCCCCGACGCAGTCGGTTGACCCGCAAACAACGAGTCGAGCGAATCCAGCCCCAACGGCGTCTCCGGGTCCTCAACCGAACCCGCAAAAATAGGTGCCAGCAACGTCACGACGCGCCACCGCTAACAGCCGCTGTCTTGTTTGCCGCAAACACGGCCACCCCGCCCGCGACCGCAACGAACACGCCCGCGAACAGCACCCCAAGCCAAGGAGCCTGCAGGCCCGTCGCGACCACAACCAACCCGAGGCCGAAAGCGATCGCATACAAGCCGACCATCTCGACAGTGTTAACGTTCACCAGATCCCAACCCCTTTCAACGAGTCGTTCGCGCTCGCGCCGTGCGCAGCCAACGCCACGGCCTCCAACATCGACAAATCAGTGACCGACTGCCGACGACCCAACACCTTCCGGTCACCCACCGGACGCCACCGCGCACCCTCCGCAGCCTCATCCAAATCGGGATGCCCGTGATGCACCAAGGTGCCCAACCGCACCCCGTCCTCAATCAGCGCACACCCGTCGATAAACTGCTCCAAACCGGCGGCCACGATCTGTATCCCCTGCAGCTCCAAGTCAGGGATCAAATCGCCACCCGGGCCCTTCGTGTCCATCACGATTGGCAGCCCGTACGTCGACTGCAGCCGCGCCAACTCGGTGACCAGTTCGTCAAACCCATACGCCCAACGACCCTGCGCCCCAACCACCAGATGCCCATCGTCGTCAATCAACGCTGCCCCGATCGACACCATCGTCCGATCCAGCGACAACGCCACCCCGAACGCATCCGGGATCGGCGGCTCATCCGGCGCCTCAACCCGGCACCCGTTCCAGTTTCCGAGCGCAGTCTCGTCCCCAGCCTTCGGTTTCGGTTTCCACTGGTTCAGGTACGAGCGACAAAACTCGCTGACCTTCCCCTCGCGCCGCGCCTTGTCCCACGCCGCCTGGATCGTTGCCAACGCCACCGTGTGGTCTCGACAATCCCGGTCACAATCCGGGCGATGTACCGCAGGCATGCAAGACAACCAAGTCTCAACCGCACCAGGGTCAGCCGCAGGGTCAGCCGACCACTCAAAAAACGCGGTGCCCGACGTCGCACCCTCCGCGACCAACGCCCGACCGGCCTGCACCTTCGCCCACAAATACGGCGAGCTATCAGCCCAGCCAACCGTCGACACGATCGCCATTTGACTATTCGCCCGCGTCATCATCGCCGGTTCAAACGCGAGCTCGAGCCGCGAATCAACCTGCGCAAACGCCTCATCTATATAGGCCTCATCGAGCACGTCACCATGCCCGGCCCGCTCAGTGT
>JAKPAQ010000452.1 GCA_029779385.1 Actinomycetes bacterium
TGCGCGCAGCGCGAGGGGGACGGCGCGGCAGCCAAGGAACTCGACCAGGGCCCGGTAGGTGGGGTATCCCGGGTCCGGGATGATCACCTCGTCGCCGGGTTCGGTCAGGGCCAGCAAAGTGAAGTAGAGGACGTTCTTGCTGCCGGGTACGAAGACGACGCTTTCGGGTTCGATGTCGAAGCCGGCCCGTGGACTGACGTACTTGGCGGCTGCGCGCCGAGCCTCGGCGGTGCCGGCGGACGCGGTGTAAGACGTTGCGCCGTCGCGCATGGCCTTGACGGCGACATCGACGATGTTTTCGGGGGTGGGAAAGTCTGGTTCGCCAATCTCGAAGTGCACGACGTCGTGGCCTGCGGCTTCGATGGTTCGTGCCCGGGCTGCGAAGTCGAAGGATCCGACAGAGCCGATGTGCGACATGCGTTCTGCGAACTTCAGGGGATGCTGGAGTGAACTGCTCATCATGCGTTCCGTTCTGCTGGTTGGAGAGGAGCTAGGGGGTCGGCGGCGTAAGACGAGGTCGTGTCAGGTGGACGACTTGGTGTACCTGCCGTCGATGTTGTACGCGACACCGGTAATCCATGCGCCGTGATCGGATGCCAAGAACGCCGTGAGCGCGGCCACTTCTTCGGGTCGCCCAAAACGAGCCATCGGAACATCACGCTTGGCAACACTGTCGAGCACCTCGTCGACGGTTTGCTTGGTGTCGTCCAACATGGTTTCGGCCATCCGGCGCCACAGCGGTGTGTCGATTCGCGCTGGGCAGACGCTGTTCACCGTCACGGTGGGCGCCAACTCGTTGGCCAATGTCTTGGAGAAGGCCAGGACGGCCGCCTTCGCAGCGTTGTAGTCGCCGCGGCCGGCGGGTGGTTGGTGTCCGTTGACCGACGAGATGTTGATGATGCGTCCGTGCTTGCTCTTGAGTAGGTGCGGGATTGCCGCGCGAGAACAGCGGACCGCACTCATCAATGATGTCTCGAGCATGGCTGCCCACTCGGCGTCACCGGTGCGCCAGTCATGCCCCATGATCGAGTCCCCGACGTTGTTAACGAGGATGTCGATCTGGCCATAGCGCTCGG